>JBFLYA010000054.1 GCA_040757115.1 bacterium
CCTTTTTGAGGTTAATTATAACAGATATTAATGTCAAAGAGCTAAATAAAGGTGCACGATGTCCTGCTACAAAATAGAGGATTAGGAGTGCACGATGTTCAGGTGCACGATGTGCTGCTAGTTATCACATAGAGTTTATCATCCCTAGAGCCTACATAGACTGTTCCATCAAATCCTATAGCCGGGGAAGAGACAATTTCATCTCCGGTAATAAATTCCCATTTTTCTGTTCCATCGGGCCTTATAGCGTAAAGTTTGTGATCTCTTGATCCTACATAAATTGTTCCGTCAGTTCCTATTACTGGAGAAGAGTTGATCCAATAACCCGTGGGAAACTCCCATTTCTTTGTCCCGTCAGGGTTTATGGCATAGACTTTATGATCCCAAGATCCCATATAAATTGTTCCATCAGACCCTATAGCTGGAGAAGGATAGGCAATATCTCCAGTAATAAACTCCCATTTTTTTATTCCATCGGGGTTTATAGCGTAGAATTTATGATCCTTGGATCCTACATAAATTGTTCCATCGGTTCCTATAGCTGGAGAAGATTCAATAATACCTCCGGTAGTAAATTCCCATTTTTTGATAGGAGTTGTTGGTCCATTATAAGAACTTCTACCTGTATGTGTTGGGTCATGGTGAAACATTGGCCAGGGGCTATCAGCTAATCCTTGTGCCTGCAACTCCTCTGGAGTTAATGATGACAAAATTCCAATCAAACTCAGCCCTAAAATCCCCAAAACGATTAAATTCTTTTTAAACATTTTTTCATCAACTCCTTTTTAATTTTTTTGTAAGCGGATTAAACGGATTGATCGGATATGTTTTTTTATCTTTTTATTTATCCGTTTTATCCGCTAAATCCGATTACTAATTTTTTTTCCCTCCATAAATCTGTCTCAGAAATGTTTTAGAAATGTTTCTGACTTGACAAACATCTCTTTTTATGATAATATTTAACATGTGCCCTGCTATCTCAAACGGAGAGAGAGCTCGACTGCTAATCGGGAGGTTCCGGGTTCGATCCCCGGGCAGGGCACAACAGAGGAACGGAACCTGAAGCAGTCATTCCTCTTAAAAAAATTATAAAAAATACTTGACAAATTGAAATAATTATGTTATATTTAGAATAGCAGTCGGGTTCAACTATCTCCAGTTGAGATAGTAGTAGAAAAGCAGGAAGAAAATTTCTTTCTGCTTTTTGCTTTTTATAACCAATCAAGCCAATCAAGATTCACCCTAAAAATCCCCAAAATAATCAAATTCTTTTTACTCATTTTTTCATCAACTCCTTTTTAATTTTTTTGTAAGCGGATTAAACGGATTGCTCGGATATGTTTTTTATCTTTTTATTTATCCGTTTTATCCGCTAAATCCGATTACTAATAAGAAAAGAAAAACATCCGCTTGCTTTAAAAAACTGCACCCCACATTCTGCCTCCCACATCCTTTTTTTATCTGCCATCTGGCAATCTGATTTTGTAACCGTTCACCGCAGAGAACAGAGACGCAGAGAAAAACACACCCCTAACCCCTCTCAAGAGGGGAAAATCTATGGACGAGACGCTTAACATTCCTGATTTTCATCAGGGCAAGCTCTTAAGTACAACAACATTAAAATTGATTAACAAATCTGGCTTGCCTGCTGAACATTCGGTAAGCAGGTCCTATGTATTTCCATGTCTGCATCAATAATCTTTTATGTTATCTGATTTATTTCTATATTTTCTCTGTTCCTCTGCGTCTCTGCGGTAAATTACCACCTGAACGGTTACCTGATTTTTTCCCTTCCTATAGATCTGTCTCAGAAATGTTTCTGAGTTAAAATTTTAATTGACAAAGAGTGATACTTATGGTATTATTATCTTCAGACGAGGTAATTATCATGCAATCTGCTTTAAATCTATCTAAAGAAATTATCAATTTAAGCAAAAGAACCAGGATAATAACTTTTGAGACAGTTAGGGATAATAATTTCGATCCGGTAGAGGATATGATTGGGAGTATTACCCTTAACCATCCTATTGATGTCGAGTCGCTATTAAAAGAAGGAAGTTTTTACGGTGTCAGCAAGGATTTTGAAATTTGATGCTTCGCTCCCTAATGTTATCTTCTGGGATGCAAATTTTGTTATTAACTCTTGCGTTACTGAGGCTAAATACTTCTCAGAATGCAGTAATCTTCTTCGGAAAATAGCAAAAAGAAAGATTACTTCAGTCATTTCTACTTTAATTCTGGAAGAATCCTGGTACGGTCTATTAAGAATCAAACTAATTAAAGAGTATCAGGACAAATGGCTCGACAAACTCAGAATGGTATTATTAGATTGAAAGAAAAAAATATTAATTTCAAGGAGAACAAACATGAAAGCAAAAGAGTCATTAACCGATTATTTAGATTATCTCCAAACTGACAATATTATAGAAGCCACTCAACAAGCACGTAAAAAGAGCATGCATCTTTTACAAGACCAGGGTATTGCTGTTATGGCTCTTTTAATCTCTAACTTCATTACAGAAGCAATTGACCATCCTGAATTATTATTAGAGAAGGCATCATGAAATGTGTTTATATTGATACCTCCGTAGTGAATATCAATCTGTTTGGTACAAAGAAAGAACCAGAGCGATATTCTATAGTAATGAATTTCTTTAATCGACTTAATAGTCAAGAATTTGAAGGATTAATCTCCCTATATACCCTTCAGGAAATATATGCCTTTTGTGAAGATAACTTTCCATTAAACTATGTAAGAAAAGTAGTTAAATTGTCCTTTCAAGAATTACTAAAGAGTGAATTGCAAATAATTCCTTTATTAAAAAGATCCGAACGATTAGTTCACCAAAGAAAATTTCCGATCTCAGATTTATCTGACCAACCTCATGCAATTTTAGCCTATCTGAATGGGTGTGATGCTATTATTACTTATGATGACCACTTTAGAGATATCGGATCTATCATTAAAGTTTTTACGCCAGAAGAATTCTTGGATATACTTGACAACAAACTTTTGCAGGAAATTTAATAAAGCTACAGATTAACACAGAAAAACACAGAAAATAAAATAATTTATATCCTTTTTTGTCTCGCCAGGGCGCAAAGAGCACAAAGGTAATTTTTCCCTTATTTCCCTTTGCGTTCTTTGCGTGCTTGGTGTGAAACTTCCTTTCTCCTGAAAATAATGTCAGTGTCTATAGTCAGTAACAATAATCTATTGACTACTGACACTGTCACTGGTTTTCATCCTCTTTTGTACGCCACTGGCTCATGGCCGCTTTATCTAACCTCTCCTCATCCAAAGAAAGACCTTCTGACTTTTCTATTTCTAATTGACGCTCTATTTGCCTTTTTAACCTATCCTTAATGTTAGCGGTCAATGATGTCTCATCCCCTAATTGAATATCTATTTTAGTGTCTTCATCTTCAATAATTACCATAAAAAGAGAACTTAATACAAGTCCCTCTGGATCCTTTTTATCAAGTTTAGTTTTAGAGAATTTCATTACCTTATCAGTCCATTCTTCAATTAATTCTTTAAAGAATGGCATATTAATCAACTTATCAAATAAAGAGGACTTATCATCAGATTCTCTTATCTCTCTAAGTAAAGTTATTAAAGTAGATTCTTCCGGTGTTTCCTCCTCATGCTTAAGTTCTTTTATCCTCTTCTCGACTTCTTCTTTCTTCTTCTCCAAATCTTCTAATTCTTTATTCAACCTATCTCTTTCTATTCCAATAACTGTCCAATACTGCTCTTTCCATTCTTTACCATCAAGGTAAGAAATACTTTTCATATAAGATTTAATCTTAGCCAGTATCAGTTTAAAACAATCCTCATAATCAGTTATTGTTCCCTTATTCATTTTACACAACAGCCAATATCCCTCAATATTCGCCGGGTCAAGTTCTATTGCCTTTTTAACCTTAGCCTCTGCTTGAGCAGGTAGGTTTTTATCTATATCCTCATTTGCCTTCTTTATTATTTGCTCTGCTTCCAAGATATTGCATTCATAATCATCTTTTTTAAGTTTAAATTGGTAATAACCCTTACCGAGTGTCCCTTTACGAGTAGATTCAATAATCCTTCTTTTAAAAGGTTCATTTAAATTAGTTACTTGTATTCTAAAAGCTCCTGCAGGGTCTTTGGGGCTCTCAATATTCCAATTATCAAAAATACCATATCCTGATGTCCAATGAAGAATCTGTTTTCTAATAAAATGTTGTAGTAATATAAATCGAGGTTCATCTTTTTTGATTGATTTATCTCCTATACGAATTTCTTTAAGCCTAAAGTCTATTTTTATAGGCTCTATTGGAGTAGTCTTTAGTATTATCGCTTCAAGTTTACTCCTTAAATCTTCTATCACACTCAGTAATTTAGTCTTTTCAAAGGCATAACTTTGTAAACTTATAGCTAAATGACTAAATAGAATAACCGAACCAGGTGCTACTTGCTCCAGCCAGAGTTGATGAATCCTGAATAAGTAAATAGAAATTGAAAGATAACTACATAAAAACACTAAAGAGAATAATCCTTGTTTTAATGCAGTTAATCTTGGTAGGAGTAATCCTATCATTAATCCTATCATTATCAAAAGTATACTATTTAATCCTTTGCTTAGACGAGTTAAGAATTGTTGATTAAGAATATTATCAATTGCGGTAGCAAATATCCCTACCCCCGGGTATTGAGCTGAAATAGGTGTAGTACATATATCTCCCTGACCAGTAGCAATAGAGCCAATTAGCACAACCTTGTCTTTATAATCCTTAAGCGAAATTATAGGTTTTTCCCTTCCTTCAATCTGTTTAGCTGATTGTAAAACCTCTATAAATGAATTAGTTTTTAAATCTGAGGTTGTAAAATTCAATAGCATCTGGCATTGTTTATCTATAGGGATTTTGATTCTATCCAGGATGATATATTTGCCTGGGATTATTTCTATATCCTCCTGGGAAATATTTAAGTAATCGCAAGCCAGTAAAAGAGCTAAGTTTGGATATAATTTATCCTTATATTTAATAACTAATGGAATTTTTCTTATTACTCCATCAGTATCGTGGAATACATTGGTATGACCAATACCTTTTGCACCTTTAAGCAGGCAAGGAAGTGAAGAAGTAAAACTTACAGCAGTTTTGATATGGGAGGCGGGAAGGTTTTCACTATACATCCTGCCTCCAATACATGAACTTTCAAGCAATTGCTCAACTTCCTCATCTACATCTTCTGAAGTAGAAAAATGAAAGATATAGGAATGATAGACATTTTTAGCTAATGTAGTACAATCTGATAATAAGTCATCATATTTTGGATTTGGGCTTTTTTCTGAAAATAGAATATCAAAACCAATTTGCTTAGGTCTATACTCATCTTTAGTTAATGTATGTATAAGAAGTGCTTGTAAGTCTCTTGGAAATGGGAATTGGTTTATCTGGCTAAATGTATAATCATCAATAAGTATAAGTTTTATTCGTGAGTCTAATGGTTTATTTAGTGAAAATAGTCGAAATCTATAGTCTAATGATTTTAATTCAAATGGCTCAAATATTCCACACCAGGATAGCAAAGTTATAATCAGACTGACCAATAATCCTAATATTACTCCTTGTTGGATATTGGTTTTATATACCTGCATAAGTCTAAACCTCCAAAATATATGGGATGCGGGAGGCGGGAAGCGGGGAAGTAATGTTGCCTTCTGCTTCCACTATTCTTTGCTGATTTTATCTAAATATCTAACTAACCCATTAAGTAAGCGTCCTACACTTTCTATAGCAGTTATTAACTGGAAGTTTACATAGGATAATACCCATAAATAAGGCATGAGAATAATCGTTCCGTTAGGAACATAATATCGGTAGGAATAGATAGACAAATCAATCAGTTCCGTAGGAACGATATATTGGTAGAAAATTTATGGAAAGCCATTTACCGATATATTGTCCCTACGGGACATTATTTGTGTGATATTTATTTCTACCGATATGTTGTCCCTATGGGACATTATTTGTATTTCTAAGTAAAGTTTTGAATAATAACTGCTATATCATTTGTTTTATTTCATGGTACACTTCATTATTAACCATTTTCAACTTATAGCTAAGTATCCATAAACTTTCTACTTCATTTAATGACCCCATAGCTATCTCGACAAAATATTTGTATTCTTTTTTAGATGACCTTCCAGAACCCTCTGCAATATTACTTGAGATAGATATAGTAGCTCGTCTTATCTGGGATGTGAGCCCGTACATTTCTTCTTTTGGAAAATCCTTAGTTACTTTATAAATTTTAACTGCTAAATCAATCGCTAATTGCCATACTTCAAGAGTTTCATATACTTTTGCCATTTAATATTTTCCTCCTTCCTGCTTCCCATCTCCCACTTCCCGTTTCCTGCTTCCCGTCTCCCGCTTCCCAAGTTATTCTTTCCAATAAAGAATTTTCCCAACAAGATTTTCTCCTTCTTCCAATATATTTCTCATGCGAGTTATCTGGGCAGAGGTAGGTTCGGGTATATGTAGTTTTACTTTTTCTTTTTCAACCTTTACTTTCTTTTTTGCCTTTTCTAACAACTCTTTAATTTCGGGTATCGAAAGTTTTAATAGAGGAATTTGTTCTGCCTTTTCAATAGCTTCTTTATCCAGGCCAAGGGTCTGATATGCCGCTTCATAGTTAGGAAATAATCTTAATGCCTCAATAAACATCTCTAATGCTATATTTTTTTCTTTTAATAGCGTGTATAATACCCCTAAATTAAGGTATATTCCACCGTCAGTTGTATCTTTTTTTATGGCTTCTTCATAGTACTTACAGGCAAGTTTTAACTCTCCATTTAAGCAATAAATATTAGCCAGATTATTATAAGCAGGAGAATATTCTGTATCAATCTCATTGATTATTTTACTAAATTCGTTTATTGCCTCCTCATACCTTCCGTCCTTAGCATAAAATATCCCTTTTTGATTATGCTCCATAGAAAGTCTACTTTTTTTTCGGTATTCTTTAAATTCATTAATGTACTGTTTAACTTTAATATTTATTTCTTCTTGTGCCGGAATTTTAGGTAGCCAGTTTTCTTGAGGGAGGGTTGGTGGATTAAGAGGAGGATAATTTTTCCAACATTTATGTGTCTCCAATACTTTCAATTTACCCTCATTATTCCATTCCTTATACTCTCTTATACCATACTGCCAGGCATCTATAAATGATTTTTGTAGATGAATGGGGTCTATTGGTAGCCAGACATGGTCTTGCAGGATAATATATGAGTCCTTATCAAAACTAATTAAATCGGCATTTTTAGAATGGATACCTGTATCAAATAGTATAAATATATGTTCTGGGACTAATACAAATGCTGTGTGAATACCGACACTTTCTAAGCAAGTGGCATACAAGATACTTAAATCATCACAATCGCCTTTAGTAAAGAATAAACTTTGACGGGCATATTGAATTATCTCAAACGGCTCATGCGAGTAGCCAATAGGGTATACAGATAATCCTACAAATATCTCCATTGCCTGTAATAATCTTTCATTTAATTCTCTTGGTTTAAAAGCACTAATTATATGTCGGGTAAAGAATTTTATAAGTGGGTCATCTGGGGTTACAAATTTACTGATTTTCTCCCAATCAATAGCCTCTTCCTTTTTAGGAAATTGTACAGATAGGCTAAGTCGATGTGTACTACCAATATCATCATAAGGTAAGAAACAATAGTCAAATAGCGTATGATTTCTTTTTAGCCCTAATCCAAAAGAGTATTTACCTAAATCTTTACTATGAGAATTTAGGCTTTGAGAGTATCCTCCTTGCAATGTTAAGTTATCTAAAAGTCTATACTCTATACCAAGATGTAGTTTAGAATTAGACTCCTTCAGAAATTTATCTATATCAACTGCAAAAATTAAGTCATCTCTTAATTTATAAGTAATACCTGTTTTGATGTTTAAAGGGAGTGGATAGCTTTGCTTGATAAATTTTACCTTCTTGCCAATGTTTTGTAAGTTTACACCAATATTTAAATCTCCTCTTTTATACAATCCACCTAAGTCAGCAGCAAAGGTAGTAGCCTTTTCATCCTCAAGTTTTTCTTGAATAAATTTACCAGTAATACCGATAGAAAGGTCATGGGTTAGCCCTCTGGCATATCCTAAACTAATGTTTAAATCCGAAGTATCAAAGCTACCAATAGGTGCATCAGTAGGTCCTGTTCTTTTTTCTATTTTATCTGAATTAAGATAGTTTATACTTGCTCCAATGGATTGATTTGATGATAAAGGTTGGGCATAACTAAGGAATTCTTGTGTAGTATGAAGGGAGAGTTGGTTATGAGAGAATAAAAGTTTCCTTTGCTTGATTTGATTTAGCCCGGCAGGATTCCAATAAATAGCAGTGGGGTCATCAGCTAGACCAACAAATGCACTACCCATGCCTAAAGCCCGTGCTCCGATACCTATCTTCAAGAAAGAATAGGGGGTTTTACCTGCCTTAGCTTCTACTTCTTGTACACTGAGTAAGCCAAGAAGTATTAGAAATGTTATCTTAAATTTTAACACACTTTCCTTCCTACACATAAATAGAGTTCAGCGGCGGTGGGCTTGCCCACCGTCCACTGTAATAACTTGATAATTCGTAACTATTTAGCCAAGTGAAGTGAAAGGTAAGGAGAGGTGGAGAAAGGAGAGAATTGGAGAAAAGTACAAAATCCCACATCCCAAATTATAAATCACAAACAAATTCCAAATTCAAAATCTATTTGTTTCCCCTGTAGATAATATCAACGGGGTTTAGAGTTTTGGTCATTGGATTTTAGAGTTTGTTTGATTTTTGGTGCTTGTGATTTGGTACTTCTTTTTATTCTCTCCATTTCCCCATCTTCTCCCTTTCTCCTTACTTACACAACTTCAGATGTCTAAAGTGTTACGATAATTCAAGTTGTAATTTTTTGCTCAAATTGCTTAAACTTTTCTCGACACTTTCTCAACGCCAACCTGCGTAGTTTCTTTACACGCTCTTCAAGGTATTCAAGTTCACGCTTGGTAATTTTATATGATTTCTTGTATCGTGCACCAATATATGCTTCCTTCAGAAGCTCAAACAGATGTTTTTCTTTGCCTTTTTCCCGTGGGAAAATCTCGGCGAAATCCGTATCAATTTTTTCCATTCGCTCTGTTAGTTTCTCTAAATCGTGTGTTCTTGGTTTGTAGCTGGTAAGTACGAGAGAAGCACCAGTGTATAGGTGTTCGGTGGTCTGGTGGAGATGGAAAGCAGCCTCATTATTCCAGCCTTTCTTAAAACTAGATTCATAATACCAAAAAAATTTCTTCGCCTTCGGAAACCAGATTTTATAATCCTCCTTTGCCAGTGCCCTTTTTATTCCTGGGGTAAGCTTCCTTGCTCGTACCAGTTGGAATCGTCTTGAGTCATAAAGGAGTATGCCTTCCTTTTTGACATCAGCATAGAAGTATCTGCCAACTGAGAGTTGTTCATTGACATGCTCAATATCTTCCCTAATAAGTTTTACTGGTGTATGAATCTTACGTCTGATTTGATTTTCAACTTTATTCCAAATCTTATAATCATCTACTATCTTCTCCTCCTGCACAATCACCATAATGTCAAAGTCACTTTCATAATTCGTGAAATGTTCCTCTTCAGCATCATATCGAAAATCGCGCTCCACGAAGTCTCCACGAGCATAACTGCCAAACAGAATAATCATCTCGACTTTTGCTGCTGCACGAATGATTCCAACGATATCTTCGAGTTCCTCTCGTTTATACTCCGGAAGATGGTTTATGCTTGTTTTCATAATTAATCCTCAATAATTCAGTGGTTGTCCGTTACTGGAGTAACCAATCAAGATTCGGACAGAGACAAGCCCTGTCCCTACATATAGCATCCATCATTTTTAAGTTTAAAATAGAACTCTGAAAGAGCAGTGCCACCAGTTAGATAGAATCTATCTGTGATTTGTTTTTCTTTGTTGCTAAGTTCCAAAAAGTCAAGTTGTTTGGAAGTGAGTATAGTTTTCCCCATAGTAAATACTCCAAAAAGCGCCTTTTATAAGGGTCAATATGGGATTTTATCCTCTCCCAGGATTCTATTACTTCTGTCCGATTAAGTTTTTCCCCATCCAATCCATAATTTATTAATTGAGTTAGCTTCCACAGTCTAAATTCTTCTGGTTTTTCCTTCATAAACTTAGCTTCATCTATCACCCAGTTATACATAGTTTTATTCCTCCAGAATGCCTAAGAGATGCTCTAATGCTTTAGTTCTAATACTCTTTGATAAACCTCATCTCCAATATAAAATTTCTTCTTACGGAGTTCATCTATATAAACCTTAAGGTCTTTTTCTATTAATCCCAATTCTTTACCATAAGCAAGTACGCCTACTTCTCCTATTACTTCTAATCCTAATTGTATAGCCTTAGTTCTCAATTCGAGGTCTGACCCCCAATCCCCCTTTTGCCTTTCCTTCGTCCTGTACAATCACCATAATGTCAAAGTCACTTTCATAATTCGTGAAATGTTCCTCTTCAGCATTATATCGAAAATCGCGCTCCACGAAGTCTCCACGGGCATAACTGCCAAACAGAATAATCATCTCGACTTTTGCTGCTACACGAATGATTCCAACGATATCTTCGAGTTCCTCTCGTTTATACTCCGGAAGATGGTTTATGCTTGCTTTCATAATTATAGCAGTTATTATTCAAAATTTTACTTAGAAATGCCGATAAGTATAGTAAGTATTAACCAAAACTTCACATTAGTATTGTTGATGGTTGATAGTTGATAGTCTATGAAACTATAAACTATCAACTATCAACCATCAACCCTGTTGCTATATCTGTTCTATGAGAAATTTTCGTTAATAACTACTATATGTCAAATTTTGATTAATAAGTGCTATAATCCTCAATAATTCAGTTAATAACTTCATGTCAATATTTTCACCAAAAACTCTAACAACTTCAACTCTCCACTTTTTTCTCATCTTACCTTCCCTTCAATTTCTTCATTAGTTAAATTAATTATTGGAATACCTTCTTCTTCTAATATTTTTTGAGTTTCCCAGTAGTTCAAACCAAGTAATTCTGCTGTCTCTCTTAAAGTTATCTTCCTATTCTTGTAAGCAGTAATAACTTCTTGCTTCATTATAGACCCTAATCCCATTGCTATCAATTGTCGTATAGCTGTTGAGACATCCTCATAGTGTCTTTTTGCGTAATAATTAACTTTCTGTAACAGGTCATCATTTAAAACTGTTCTTACTTCTATCATCTTTTGTTCCATTTATCCTTCCTCCATTATTAAAGATTTATACTTCTCTAAGTTACTCTTAGAAAGCCTCTTATAATAATATAAGTTTTGTAGGTAGGTAACATATTCATCTCTACTCAAAATCTCCTTTTTTACTCTCTCAAATAAGAACTCAGGAGAATTCATTACTCTGAATCCTTCAAGTTTTGCTTTTCTATATAATTCAGTATCGTCAACAAATACATAATGAGCATTTTTATCTTTAGCTAATAAAACTACTTGAGTATCAACTTTTGCAATATTATGAAATTCTTTTTCACTTTCTTTCTTAATTATCTTTTGATCAAACACTCTTTTAATAATTATAGCATCAGAATAACCAGAGATAATACCATCCTCTACACATTCTCTATAAACTCCTTCTGGACAGATTATCTTTCCTTCTATTTCCGTTAGCCACTCAATTACTCCAATTTTTGATAAAGATATCAACATTGAAGTATCAATAACTATTTTCTTCATTAAGTCACCTTTCAATTATACTCCTGCTAATGCACAGGATGGAGTAATAACTTCTACTTTAGTATCTACTAATAGCCCAAGAAATATACTTACTATAAAACTGACAAAGTAACAAGGTAATAAATTGACAAATGTAACAAGTTAGCCTTATATTATATTACCATAAGTGGGAAGAACTGTCAATTAAAAACAGAAAATGGCAAATTATTTAATTATTACTAATCTCTTCACAATGGTCTTAGTAGTCCCATCAACAAAATCTACCTTAAAGATATAGACATAAAGGCCACTGGCAATATCTAACATATTCCATTCAAGTTCACTATATCTTCCCTCATCCCCCTTTCCTTTTAGAGTTGTTACCCAATCATAGCTAATATCGTAGATGTCTATGGTTATATCTGCATCCTTTGGTAGATGGTATCTAAAAGTAACTTTATCAACATTTTTAGCCGGATTAGGGTAGCTATAAACAATTATGTCTGAAGTTGGGGTATAAATTTCCTTTGTGGCTTTTAATAGATACAATTTATCAGATAAAACTAAAATATCATTAACTCCGTCTTTATCTACCTCTGAGGTGATTAAATGGGCTATTTTATTATTCGGTAGAGTATAATTCCATAGTTTATTAAGTTCATCATCTAAAACAATAATCTGGCCATCCTGAGTATAAGTAATTATCTCTAAGTGTCCATCACCACTAAGATCATTAATACAGCCGGTTGCAATTCCTGTGGTATGGTTAAATTGAGCAAGTGGATTAAGGTTACAATCAAGCATCATAACCTTACCAATATTACTGCCGACAACTATTTCCTTTTTACCATCATAATTAAAATCTGCCACAGCCATTCCTTTTAATCCATAAGTTGTCAGGAATTGATGGATAATGTCACCATTTGCAGGATTAAGGATATACACTCCACCCCAATCATTATTATCATTTAAAATCCAAACGATGATTTCTTCCTCACCATTTCCATCCATATCAGCAATAGCTACATTCGTGCTAGTAGATACAGAACCAATTTTTTTAACCCATTTCTCATTACATGAGTCATCCAGACAAATTACATAACTATACCAATCACTTGTGCCATTATAGGTGCCAGGCTCAAGGCTAATTTTAGAGGCATAGGATTGAATGGCAACAAAAGAGTCATTAAGAGCACCAATTTCAGCGTCTGCACCTAAGGAGTATGTCCCTATTTCTTTAATTTTTTCAGTGATGATACCATCTACATACTTTATTCTGGACATAACTACCTTACGGATGGTGACACTACCTACCTCACCTACCTTCCCAAGTTGGGTAATAATGGTATTGGGGCCTAATAAAGATATATTCTTTATCTCATTGCCAAAGTCAAATAATGAATAGACCTGCTTGTTCTTACAATCAATAATCCCAAGTACACCTTTTTTATTAGCAAATATAATTTCTAATGAGCCATTATTATCCAAATCTATCAGACAGATACTGGTCAGCGTCCCCCCTAAATCAGAAGAAAATAACTCATCTCCATTAGCCCCACAGACTATAACCCTATTTACAACTGGAGTGATAATTTCTAACTCTCCATCACCATTGACATCACCTGTTAGAACCAATTGGTTAGCTTGTTTAGTCCAGTCGACTTCAAAAGGCAATTTGGGATGAATCTTTTTAGTAGAGGCAAATGGATAATAAAAGGTACTTGCGGGACTATATCCATTAAACTTCCAGCCTATTGTTTCAGTTGCTGATACTTTGTTAGTCCAACTGATAAGACACATTAAAATGACAAAAAGTATTCTCATCTTATTTTTCCTTCGTGTTCTTCGTGCTCTTCGTGGTGAATAGTTACAATAATTACAGTAATTCATTTATTTTTGATAATAATTCTGCATCATCAAAAGGCTTGGTAATATAGGCATCTGCCCCTACTTTTTCACCCCATTCCTTATCACTCTTTTGTCCCTTAGCCGTTAACATGATAATAAGAATGTGTTTGTATTGGTCATCTGATTTTAGAATCTGGCAGACCTGGTAGCCACTTTTTTTAGGCATCATCACATCAAGAACAATCAAATCAGGATTCTCTCCCTGTGCCTTATCCAATCCCTCTACGCCATCGGACGCAGTAATGACATCATAACCTACATTTTCTAATCTAATCTTCAATGCCATGACTAAGTAAGGTTCATCATCTATTACCAATATCTTTCTTTTAGACATCTTTTAACACCTCTTTTATCGTCTTAATCAATTCTTCTGATTCAAATGGCTTGGTGATGTAACCATCAGCCTTTAGCACTTGAATCCCTATTAACCTATTACTCAATTCTGTCCGGGCAGTAAGAAAGATAACTTTAATCGCCTTAAGGGAGGCATCTTCTTTAATCTTTCGGCAGACTTCCCAGCCATTCATCTTTGGTAACCAGGCATCCAAAAGGACTAAATCAGGTGTTTCTTTATATACCTTATCCAATGCCTCTAAGCCATTAAATGCCGTAATTACTTTATAATTATTTACTTCTAATCTAATTTTAACTGCCTCTACAAGTTGTGGGTCATCATCAACCACTAATATTTTGAACATAGTGTTTTTTACTCCCCTTTGTTTCTTCTTCTGCCTTACTAAGTAATTCATCCTGGGTCGTGGCATCATCAGGATAAGTGGCTGTCCCTAATCTTATTATTACCTCTATTGCTCTACCTTCTTGAGTTAAAAATTTATATGAGACCAGAGCATTTAATACCCTATCTCTCAAGGAAAAGGCATCTTTTCTGTTTATCTCCGAAAGAATAGCAATCGATTTATTCTTTTTAATCCCTGTCACAACATCACTTTCTCTTCGAACTATCTCCTTGCATACCTTTTCTACCTCATAAAGCATTTTATCGGCAATACCTTCTTCCAAATTATCTATTTTAACTATAAGCAAGGACAAAAACAACCGATTTTGCAAGGCAAAGGAGAATTTCCTCTTTAAAACATCTTTAAAATATATATCTTCTTCATATTCAGGTAAAGAGAAGGTGAAATTACTTCCTTTTTCCAGTTCGCTTTCTACCCTGATTTTACCATGATGTATTTCAACAATTGCTTTAGAAATACTCAATCCTAAACCTGTCCCTCGAACTTTTTGGTTAGTAGGAAGTTCAAGCCGGTGGAATTTATCGAATATCAAAGGAAAATCCTCTTTGGCTATACCTATTCCAGTATCGATGATACTAATCTCGACCTGGTTATTTACTTTTTTACCTTTGATAGTTACCGTGCCAGATTCTTTAGTAAATTTAATTGCATTATCTATAAGATTTGTCAATACTTGTGAGATTTTATCTACATCAGCATAGACAGTTGGTAAATCCTGAGGCAATAAGTTTTTTATGGAAATATCTTTTTCTGCCGCCTGAGTCTGAAATAATTTAATTATATCTTCGGCGACACTATTTATATTCATCTCTTGACAATTTAACTCCATTCTACCAGATTCTATCCGTGTTATATCCAACATATTGTTAATCAATCGAGTTAAACGATTGATATTCTCATTAATAATAGTCAGAAACTCAGTTTGTGTTTTATTGATTTTACCTGGAATCTCATCTAAGATAAGTGATACAAATTCTTTCATTGTCGTCAGTGGGCTTCGAATTTCATGGGAAACAATCGAGACAAACTCTGATTTCATTTGATTCAATTCTGCAAGTTCTTAATTAGCCTTCTCCAATCTTTTGGATTTGAGGGTTGATTCCATTAATTCTTCGGTCCTCTGATGAATAATATCTGCCAGATGTCCAGCGATAATTGCAATCCAGAAGAAAAATACTACTCGCACAATCACCGATGTTATTAAATATTCTACATTCTCATGCAAAAGAATTTTAAATTCTGAAAGAGGTGCTGATGGTAAAATTTCGAAGAACTCAAAACTAATAATAGTCGTATATAAAATACTGCTTAGAGCGGCAAAGAGAATACTTGCCCGTAATGAGAGCAGGGCACGGGCGGCGATAATGATAATAAAATAAATGAATATATCAAACTTCCTAACCCACCAGTAAAATGGACACCTAAAGTAATAAAGAATAAATCTACGATTAATTGAAAATAGGCAATAAATCGTAGACATTTTCTTAACCGAATCATGATGAGATAGAATATATTAAGGACATACTCAATAAAAGGTAAAATTTCAGGAAAACCAATTTTTATCTCACCTTGCTGGCTGGCTAAAATACATATAAGATATGGAAAAGTAGCGGCTATCCATCTTATATTTATCAACCATTTTATCCGTTTAGCCAATTCCTCTTTTTCTACCAGATCAATTTTTTCCATAAGTAACTAAATTATATTACTTATTTCTAACTTTGTCAATAATTTTCTACTACTAAATAATTTTTCTTTACAATTTTCCCTGAATATGATATTATAAAAATATAATGGGTAATGAAGACCTATCGTCAGGAAAATCTGATTTGCTCTCCGAGATGTGGCATGAGGTAAGAAATCCTTTAACCACAATCAAGGCATTTACTCAACTGTTATTATCTGCCCCTGATGGAGAAATTAAATCACGAGTAGAATATTTAAAGATAATTAATAGTGAAATTGATAGATTAACGGGATTGATTGATGAACTGTCAGATACGGCAAAACTGACTAAGGAATCCCAAACTTGTTTGGGGAAATAGGATATCCTATAATTTTATACGAGGAGATGAAGGTAAAATGAAAAAAATATTAATTGGAGAGGACAATAAGCTCATCAGGGTGGCATTGATACAGACCCTTAAGCGTGAAGACTTCGAATTTTTAGAGGTAGAAGACGGTAAGCAGGTATTACAAAAGTTTGAAGAATATCAACCTGATTTGCTTATCCTGGATATAAAAATGCCCGAGATAGATGGAATAGAAGTGTTAAAGAAGATACGAGCGGTAAATCAACAATTACCAATAATGATAATTACTGCCTACAAAGGTTTAGAAAAAGACCCGGAGATAGTCTTAGGTAACATCTCTGCATTTTTAATCAAACCAATTGATATTGAGGTATTAAAGGCAAAAGTAATGGAGATATTAGTCCAGTAACGCTGATGAACAAATCTATCGTACCTGTTTAGCGTGGTCAGAGAGCACAAATGAATGGTATTGACTTAGTGCGAAACCGCTTCAAACACAACAAGTGGTGTAACACAAAATCAAAAATTAAATATTAAAATGCAAAATGACCTATCAAATATCAAAAATCGGTAACCGTTCACCGCACAGACACAGAGACGCAGAGAAAAACACACCCCTAACCCCTCTCAAGAGGGGAAAATCTATGGACGAGACGCTTAACATCCCTGATTTTCATCAGGGCAATCTCTTGAGTACAACAACATTAAAATTGATTAACAAATCTGGCTTGCCTCCTGAACATTCGGTAAGCAGGTCATAAGTATTTCCATATCTGCATCAATGAATTTTTTATGTGTTCTAATTTATTTCTATGTCTTCTCTGTTCCTCTGCGTCTCTGTGGTAAATTACCACCTGAACGGTTACCGAATTTCCAATTTTAACTTCATTTTCTAACCGCAAGATTTCAAACAAAAGTGAACCGTCCCGAAAATCCGTGAATCGTGTCCCGTATCCGTATCCGTAGTTAGGCTGACGGTTTTTCCTCCTGTTGTCCTCTGCCTTCTGCCCTCTGCCCTCTGCCTTCTGCCCTCTGCCTTCTGCCTTCTGCCTTCTGCCCTCTGCCCTCTGCCTTCTGCCCTCTGCCTTCTGCCTTCTGCCTTCTGCCCTCTGCCTTCTGCCCTCTGCCTTCTGCCTTCTGCCCTCTGCTTTTCCTTTCCTATAACATTCCAATCGGGTCAACATCTACATTTATCTTCAAATACCCCGGTATAGTTATTTGGTCTAATGCTGATTTCACTAATTCCCGAAGGGGTTTAGGATTACCTTTAAGAAGTATTTGCCAGCGATATTCTTCCTTTATCTTAGTTAAAGGGCAAGGGGCTGGACCTAAAATAATCACCGTTTTATCCTGGTTATTACTTCGGAGAATACTACCGAGCGTCTGGGCTAATTTAATCGTTTCCTCACCATTTTTACCTTTGATGATAATATTAAGTAAATGGGTAAAAGGTGGGTAATTAAGTTCTTTTCTAAATGTAATCTCTTGAGAATAAAAGGTGGCATAGTCCTGTATCTTAGCCGACTGAATAGTAGAATGTTCAGGATTATAGGTTTGAATAATAACTAATCCGGGATTTTGCCCTCTTCCGGCGCGACCAGCAACTTGCGTCAGTAATCCAAATGTCCGTTCTGCGGCACGAAAATCAGGCAGATTTAACCCCACATCTGCTGAAACTACCCCAACTAAGGTTACATTGGGAAAATCTAATCCCTTAGCAATCATTTGTGTGCCAACTAAAATATCTATTCCGCCTGATTTAAAAGAAGAAAGAATATTATCATGAGCCATTTTAGGTGTAGTTGTATCTAAATCCATTCTTGAAATTCTTGAATGTGGGAATAATTTTTGTAATTCATCCTCAACCTTCTGCGTTCCTGTGCCAGAATACCGAATTTGTGTCCCCTGACACTTAGGGCAGAATGCGGGTGCTATTTTTTGAAAATTACAATAATGGCATTTGAGCATTTTGTCTGCAAAATGATAGGTTAAAGTAATCTCACAATGCGGACATCTCATCGTCATCCCACAATCACGACATTGAATAAAGGTGGCAAATCCTCGCCGATTTAAGAAAATAATGACTTGCTGTTGTTTGTTTAGTCTGTCCAATATTGCCTCTTTTAATTTTAGGCTAAAAATACTCCGATTACCCATTTTGAGCTCTTCTTTCATATCGATTATTTCTACCTCTGCTAAAGGTCTATGGTCAATTCGAGATGGGAGATGGAGATAGTAAAATTTACCAATGGATGTGTTGTAATATGCCTCTACGGATGGGGTGGCAGAACCTAAAATTACCACAGCATCAGTAAACTTTGCTCGCATAATCGCTACATCTCGAGCATGGTAGCGTGGGACAGAATCATATTGTTTATAAGTAGTTTCGTGTTCTTCATCAATAACAATCAGACCTAAATTTTTCATAGGGGCAAAGATAGCCGAACGAGCACCAATAACGATTTCTGCTCCACCTTCCTGTATCCTTCGCCATTGGTCATAGCGTTCGCCTGGAGATAATTTACTGTGTAAAATGGCTACTTTTCCGCCAAAGCGGGCTTTAAATCGCTCAACTGTCTGCGGAGTAAGTGATATTTCTGGCACTAAAACAATCACCCCTTTTCCTATCTTCAAAACCTCATCTATGGCTTGAAGATAAACCTCTGTTTTACCACTCCCGGTTATGCCATGCAATAAAAATACCTTAAACTCACCTTTTTTAATATATTCTTTGATAGCATTTAAACTCTCAGTTTGCTCTTTGGTCAATCTTAGAGGGTAAGAAGGTTTAAAATATCTATCTTTGTAAGGTTCCCTATCTATTTGCTTTGAACAAACCATAAGAAAATTTTTATTTATAAGATTATTAATCGGGGTGAGGCTTGTTTGTGCTTTTTGGGCTAATTTATCTGGCTCAAGAGCCCCATTTTGATGCAGGATTTCAATAATCGAACGCTGTCTTTGAGTCAGTGTTTGCGCCAATATTCTTTCCTTAGGCAGGGCTAATTTGATTACCTTTATCTCTTTGGGTTTTAAAGCAGGCTTTTTAACACGCTCGATCTCTATCAACTCTTTCTGGATAAGACTGTTTATCGCTGAATAAATAGGTCTTTTCTTTAAAATGTTTAATAACTTAGCTAAACTTATCTCTTTTTCTTTTTTTATTAACTCCAGAATCTTAAATTGTAGAGGTGCCTTTTTATCCAGACCCGGCATATCTTTCAGGTATTTAATTCTGGTTTTTGTGTTGATATTAATACCCGGTGGTAGAGTCGATTCAATTACCTCGCCCCAGGAGCAAAGGTAGTATGTGGCTATCCATTGGGTTAGTTTTAACATCTCATCAGATAGAACAGGCGTGCTATCCAGAACATCTAAAATATCTTTTATTTCATAGTCAGCACAGATAGGACTGGTAAGGACATTAACGATATATCCAGTCAGGTGGCGCCGATGGCCAAAAGGAACTAAGACCCGTTTCCCAATGGCTATATCTTTTTCTAATTCCTTTGGAACCGCATAGGTAAAAGTTTTATCAATAGATAAACCCGAAACTATTTCGATGAACATATTGCTCCTGAAAAATGGTTTTCTCCCCGCAGAGTCGCAGAGCTCTGTGGTGAACGATTACAATGTGTTAATCTCATCCGAGCTCCTTATAATTTTATCCTTTGTTATAATACTTGCTGAATAAAACTTTGCACAAGCAACAATAATTCTATCATGGATTTCAGGGATAGTCTTTAATTTCGTAACCGTTCAGGCTATATATCAAAAGTGTAAGAAAGGGGATAAGGAGATAAGAGTGATATGGAGATAAGATAATAGAAATAGATTGAAATTTATAGAAATAGGTAGAAATTGATTGTGGAA
>JBFLYA010000055.1 GCA_040757115.1 bacterium
AGATAATGAATAATAAAATTAAGACCGTTAAGGCAGTGCCTAAAAATAATGTTTTCTTGACAATCTGTTCTATAAAGAGCGGCTTGATTCTCATGCCCTTTGCCTCCCTCCCAGTGTTGAAGTTGACGAGGAAACAAGGTAATAGGACGCAGATTTTCGCAGATTAGCAGGATAATAAAAAAATGAATAATCTGCGCATATCTTCTCTAAAATCTGTATTTATCTGCATACTATCTATTTTCCAATATTATCAAATGCCTTTCGTTTAACTTCTGGTTTAGGTCCAAAATTAAGTAATAATCCCACTTCTATCTCTGTTGCTTTAAGATAATTTAAAAGTTGTGCCTCGTGTTCGTCTGCAAGGCACTTTGTAGATTTAAGTTCTACAATCACTTTGTTATTGACCAAAATATCTGCTAAATAATCCCCAACAACCTTCCCCTCATAAATAACCTTGATAGGAGATTGAGGTATTGCCGGAATATCTAACTTTGTCAATTCAATCACCATCGCATTCTCATACACCTTCTCCAGAAAACCATATCCCAGTGTATTATAAACTTTGTAGAATGCCTTTATGATCTTCTCGGTTAATTCTTTATGTTTAAAATCTTGAAAATCTGCGTTCATCTGCGTCCCCATAAATGAAATTCTTCTGCCCTTAAGTTAAAAAGTAATAACTTGTTTCCTTGTTTCTTTTATACCTCCCGTCTTGCCATAAAATTGGCAATGGTATTTAAAATCATAATGATAATGAATAAGACAATTCCTGTGGCAAACAGTGCCTGGCGGTGTTCTCCAATAGCAAAACTCATTTCTAAGGCAATATTTGCTGTCAGGGTGCGAGCCGGGTCAAGTATTGAATCAGGAATGATAACTGAATTTCCAGCAATCATAATGACCGCCATTGTCTCTCCCACTGCCCGTCCTACACCGAGGATAATACCTGCAATAATGCCCGAGCGTGCCGCCGGGAGGACGACCATTTTTATTGTTTGCCATCGCGTTGCCCCTAAGGCTAATGACCCCTCCCGATATAAATGTGGAACAGCCTTAAGTGAATCAATTGAAATACTGGTAATCGTCGGTAAAATCATTATCCCAAGAATGATTGAGGCGGCTAAAATACAAGGTCCCGGCCCACCCAGATAATTACGAATCACTGGAAATAATATTACTATCCCCATAAATCCATAAACTACGGATGGGATGCCCGCTAAAAGTTCAATTATTGGTTTAAGAATTTTACTTGTCTTCTGTGTGGAAAATTCAGCTAAGTAAATAGCACAGGCAAGACTTAACGGCAGACTAAATATAAGAGCACCAACAGTTATCCATAATGAGCCCATAATCATTGGGAATATCTCAAATCTTCCTTCTCTGGGTGACCAATTAGTCCCACAAATAAAATCCTTTATTCCTGCTTTTAGAATAATCGGCAATCCTTCTTTTAAGATAAATAAAGCGATTAAAATAAGGATAGCGATGGTTGAAAAGGCGGTAATTAACAAGCCAAACTGAATAAATCGTTCACGATACCTCAAATTTATTACTCCTTGTCCCTTGAACCTACGGTCTTACCTTGGGTAAATAATTAGTAAGCGTTCAGCCATCAGGTATCAGCAATCAGTTAACATCCAGGAAATCAGGATAGTAACAAATCCTACAATTTTGCGTAAAGGGTGTCTATGTGTCTGGTAGTCTATGTAACCCAGACACTTAGACACCCAGATACCAGACTACCTGAACGGTTACAATAATTACCATTTATTTAACCGGAATCAATCCGTAGTCTGAGATTAGTTGTTGCCCTTGTTCAGAAAGGATAAATTCTATAAATTCTCCTATTTTTCCTTCCGCTGGTCCTTTCGTAAGCAAGAAAATCGGTCGAATGATTTTATACCTGCCTTTTTTGATATTTTGTAAGGTGGGCGACACTCCATCTATTTTTAAGGATTTTACCCTGTCAGTAACAAGTCCATAAGTGAGGTAACTAATAGAATTTGGGTCATTTTCAACCATTGTTCTAACAGCACCACTTGAATCCTGAATAAGAGCACCAGCACTAACTTTGGTTCCGGCTAACAGTAATTCTTCAAAGGAGACCCGTGTTCCAGAACCTTCTTCTCTTGAAATGACCGTAATTGGTTTATCTTCCCCACCTACTTCTTTCCACTTTTTTACCTGACCGCTAAATATTTGTTGGATTTGGAGTGGCGTTAAATTCGCAATTTTATTATTTGGATGAACAATCAACACCACGGCATCTTTTGCCACAACAACAGTATTCAATCCTTGCGCCTCTTTTGGCAATGTGACCATATCTGCCATACCAATTTGAGCCACACCGCTTTGTGCCGATTGAATTCCTACCGCAGAACCTCCTCCTTGAACATTAATTCGAACATCATTCTTCCCTGCCATATATTCTTCCGCGAGTTTCTCTGCAAATGGTTGAAAAGCCGTCGAACCAGCTATATTTATCGTTTCAATATTAGATTTTGCACATCCAATTGCCAGACAAGAAAATAACATACAAAAAATTAACCGATACATTCAAAAACCTCCTTCTTTTGTTGGTAATTGGTAACTGGTAAAATGGTAATTAGCATAATCTACCCTCAATACTCTTTTCCTTTCTTACTCACTACTCCTATGGTGAAGATGACGTTTAATAAAGATATAGAGTAAGATAATGATACATATACCTATTAAGACATCAAATTTATGGAATATAGGTGATAATGTTGAGTGCCATTTTGCTCCAAAAATCATCCCAAAGTATGTCAGAGCAATATTCCAGGGCACAGAACCAAGAGTGGTATAAAGACAGAATTTAAGGAAATTCATTTTGGCTATGCCAGCAGGCAATGAGATAAATGTTCTGATAACAGGCATATTGCGGGTAAAAAATATGGTTAAGTCACCGTATTTGTTAAACCATCGCTCAGCTACATCCATATCATGCCGGGTCATCAGGATATATTTACCATATTTCAAGATAAAAGGTCTTCCTCCTATTAATCCAACCCAATAAGCGATGATTGACCCAACCAGGTTACCTAATGTGCCAGCAACCACTACCCAAAATATCTGAAATCTACCTTCTGATATGAGATATCCTGAAAAAGGCATAATAATTTCAGAGGGTAGGGGAATACACGCACTTTCAATAGCCATAGCTATTCCTATTCCCCAATATCCTGCGGCATTAATAATTGCGACAACAATTGATGCTAAAAATTCAAGTATTTTTGTTACCATATCTTCTCCTGAAAATAAGGAAGTAGAAAGTAGAGAGTAGAAAGTAGAAAGTAAAGAAAACATCATTCCTCACGCCTATCTCCTTACCTCCCACCTTCTATCTCCTACCACTATTTTTCGACCTGTGAAATAGGTCGACATGGGAAAACAAAATCGTAAGCGTTCAGGTCATTGCGAGATATCTAATAATAATGTAAAATGGGCAATGTAAAATGAAAAATGTAAAATGAGAGGATGGATGAAATGAAAGGTGATGATATTACTGAAAGACTAATTGACTTTACAGAATTGACTTTTAAATTTTTAATTGCTCATTTTACATTTTAGAGTTATTTTTTTAAGTAGCTGAACGCTTACTCCTTTATTCTCTTATCCCCCTTCTTATATTAACCACGATCAAAATATTCCTATTTCACAGGTCGCTATTTTTTATCCTCCTTTGTGTCCACCCTGTGGACATGGCCGTTTCTCCTTTCTTACATCTGAAAGATGCAAGAGTTCACATCTAAATTATTCTCAATATTGCGGGATTTCTTTGAGTGGAGAGACTTTTTAGGTCATTTATAATATTGACATATTCATCGACACCGCCCTGGACACCTTTTTCTCGTCTTTCTTCCTCAGTTATTTTAATTCTCCTGCCAATCACAGGTCCAGTGCCGGTATTTTCTCCAAACTGGTCTGTCAGTTCTACAACAGCTAAGCTTTCATCAAATATGGTCATATGTTGAAGTTTTCGACATAGAACGGGTTGCCATTCTTTAAATTCATTTCTTAAGATAACTATAATTTCGGCACGATTGTTTTCAAAGATTAATTCCCGACGATGGCTTCGGATAATCTCTTTGACGCGGTCTTTACCAAATGTATCTTTGGACATAACAAAAAAGTGAAATATCTTTATCTGTCTATCTCTGCGTTGTAATAAGGCTTTATTGATGGCTAACATTTTTTGCGGAAATCCTTCAGTTCGCCATCGCTCAACCCAAAAATCCACGCAGGCTAATTCTTTTTGTACCTCTTCTGATTCCTTTAAAAGTAAATTATACAATTCTCGTCTATCATCTATAAAACACCAACCTTTCTCGGACATATCTTTGGCTCGATGCAACCATTTATTTAATCCATCTTCGATAATAGTTACTTCACGAATAGCAACTTTGCGTAAATATGGGTCATCAATACCATCTGCAATCTTTCTTAAATCTTCCATATTGAAAATCCTCCTTATATTTGGTAATTGGTTAGGATAATTTAACGAAATTATTTTAATGAATTAATAGCGATTTGTCAAGTAAAAAATTAATTTAAAAAATCAGTTGACGAATTAAATTAAATAAGTTATAATTAATGTGCATTAATGGAAGAAAAAATCGTCATTAGTGATTTAGATAAAGATAGATATTCACGATTGGGGCTTATTCCCTGGTGGAATCAGGAAAAGCTGAAAAACACATTGGTTATGGTTGTTGGCGTTGGTGCATTAGGAAATGAGGTTGTAAAAAACTTAGCCCTTTTAGGCGTAGGGAAAATAATTATTGTTGATTTTGACCAGATAGTCAATGCTGATTTAACCCGCTCTGTTCTTTATCGAAAAGAAGATGATGGTAAAAAAAAGGTTGAAATAGCGGCAGAAAGAATTCAAGAAATTAATCCTGAGGTTAAAATACAACCTTTAGCCGGAAATATCCTCTGGGATGTAGGATTAGGGATATTTAGACAAGTAGATATAGTTATTGGTTGTGTGGATAACCGTGAGGCAAGATTAGCTATTAACCAGGCTTGCTGGAGAACAAATACCCCATGGATTGATGGAGGAATAGATGTCTTAAATGGAGTAGTAAGTATCTTTTGCCCACCAGAAAACGCATGCTATGAATGCACCTTGACAGATTTAGATTATAATA
Source organism: bacterium (assembly GCA_040757115.1). Classification (NCBI taxonomy): domain Bacteria; species bacterium. The sequence goes on from JBFLYA010000055.1 coordinate 5,172, forward strand.
TTCTCGGCGTCAGATACTCCTGCCCATTACTTAGATATGATGATTTATTAGAAGGAAAGACACCTACAACCTCAACTATTGCCTCGATTATTGCTGGAATTCAAGTTCAGGAGGCAATAAAATTAATCCATTGTCTTGAAGTCCCAAAAGGAAAAGGAATAGTTTTTAATGGATTAACCTATGAATGCTATCTTATTGAATATTCTAAAAAAAATGACTGCTTAAGTCATGAATATTATGCAGAAATTGTTGAATTGAATAAAGGAGTAGAAAATACTACATTTAGAGAATTACTTGAATTAGCCCGGGAATCACTGGGTAAAGAGGTTATATTAGAATTAGACCGAGATATAGTCACTAAATTACACTGTAGTAAATGCCAGGAAGATACGAATATTTTTAAAGTATTAGGTAAGGTAACCATAGAAGACGGCAAATGTCCAAAATGTGAAGGGATAAGAAATGTAAGTATGACCAATATAATTTCTCTTGAGGAGAAATTTATAGATAAAAATTTAGCAGAGGTAGGAATTCCCCCATTCCACATCATTGGAGCAAGAAATGGTAAAAAGACTAAATATTTCGAACTTACTCAAGATAGGAAAAAGACTTTAGGGGAGGTAGTGTAGATGTTTAATTTATTTGGGGCTAATAAGCCAACGCCTGTGTTATTAGTTTATTCGCAAACACCAATTGAGTGTGCGTATTGTCATACACCAGTAAAAACAGAAAGTATAGTTGTCAGATGTCCTATGTGTAACACCATTCACCATCCACAATGTTGGAAAGAAGGAAAAGGGTGTAGTGTTTTTGGTTGTAAAAATGCGCCGAAGAAAAAATAATTTGGAGGAAAAAAATAATGAGAATTGTTAATATTGAAATAGAAGATGTGACAGGGGCTAAAAGGCAACGAGCGGACATCCCGGATGATGTCCCATTAAAAAGGGTTATTTCCGCTTTAGTTTCAAAAATGAAGTTGCCAACAGTTAGCCCAAGTGGTTCTCCGTTGAATTATCAATTACATCATAAAGCATCAGGTAGGTCTTTAAGTGAAAGTGATACATTAGCCAGTGCAGGAATACGAGAAGGAGCTGTTTTGAAAATACATCCCGTTGTTGTCGCTGGATAATTAGATGAGGAAGGTTAAGGTTAGGGAAGAGAAAGTCTCCTCTTCTTCCCTTCCTTAACCTAAATCTTTTATGGAGAAACGGATATGCTAACCCGCTGGCATAAAGGACAATGAAAATAGTAGGTAGGAGATAGAAGGTGGGAGGTAAGGAGATAGGCGTGAGGAGTGATGTTTTCTTTACTTTCTACTTTCTACTCTCTACTCTCTACTTCCTATTTTCAGGAGAAAGATGGAATATCAATCCCCAAGAAATTTACGATTAGAAGAAGATTATAAAAAGATGCAAGAATTGGTGAAAAAAAGCCCATTTATTACCTTTGAAGTCTCTGGTGATCCACCTAACAGGTATATTATTAACTATACCTGTCGAGGATTAAGGTTAGATGAGATAAGTAAACAGGTAATTATTGCTAATTTTCATCAAGTAGAAATTTATCTACCAACCGCTTATCCCAGAATAAGACCAAATTTAGAGTGGCTGACACCAATATATCATCCCAATATTGGAACAAATAATCAAGTCTGTCTTGGTGGTTGGGCACCTTCAGAAAGTCTGGATAGACTTTGTGTCCGATTAGGGGAGATGATTCAATATAAGAATTTTGATGAATATGACCCAATAAACGCCAGTGCCGCGGCCTGGGCTTTGAAAAATCACGATAAATTACCTATTGACCCACGACCATTAGAGGCGGATGAACCACAATTAAAAGGAGCATACGAAATTAAATTATCATAATCAGTGAACAGTGCTGTACCTGTTTAGCGTGGTCAGAGAGCACAAATGAATGGTACTGACTTAGTGCGAAACCACTTCAAACACAACAAATTGTGTAATACAAAATCAAAAATTAAATATTAAAATGCAAAATGACATATCAAATATCAAAAAATCTTGACTTCGTGTTTAATTTATTGCCTTACAAGTATACAGGTTTGCAAAAACTTTCTTGAAAGAATTCAAGGGGTCAAGGGATCCAGGGGTCGAGTGAACACCTTATTTTTCACCTTCCTTGAATCCTTGACCCCTCGAATCCTTGATCCCTTTTTAGAGCAAAATATTTGCAAACTCAATTTATTTGGGTATATTTTTGCATTTTGCTTTGTCCTTTTGATTTTTACATTTTGATATTTGCATTAAACTCCTTGTGGAATATTTCGCACCAGTATCCTATTGTTTAACAAAGGTTACTTCTCAAATCAACGCAATTTGGAACACTCTAAACATGTACCTGAATTAGGAGAGTTTGAATGAATACCTTTTCAAATGATGAGGAAATATTAAAAATTAGACTAACAAACGAAGAGATAGTTAAACCTATCCCTGAAAAAATGCCACTACATAATCCAAATTATGCCATTAGATTATGTGTGGATAAACCAGAATATGCCTTGAAGATATTTGTTCCTATAGAGATAATGAAGCAGATACTTGATTACTCTAAAAAAGATACTACTCGAGAATTAGGTGGGGTCTTAATTGGTGATTATTGCCTTGATAATAAGATTAAATCTATAAAAATATCGGATTTTATTGAGGCAAGAAATACTCAAGGTGACAATAGTCATATTAGATTTAACCATGAGACATGGAATGCGATTGAACAGGAGAAAAAAACAAAGAAAATTCCTGAAGGAAAACAGATGGTCGGTTGGTTTCATACACACCCTGGCTGGGGAATATTCCTTTCAGAGGATGATTTATTCATTCATCAAAATTTCTTTAATCTTCCCTGGCAGGTAGCAATGGTCGTTGACCCGCTTCAAAAAGAACAAGGATTTTTTATCTGGGAAAATGATAAAATTATAAAATCAAGGGATTTTTATCTTTATACTATAAAAGAAAGGGAGAGTGAACTAATATCTTTTGTCCATTCACTTTCTCAAAGTAGAAAACTTGACCGATAGAAAATAAGTTGATAAGGCAGAAACTTGTTTTCTTGTTTCTTTAAAAGGAGGAATTATGCCAAAACTTGGAGTAAATGTTGACCATGTGGCAACAGTCAGACAGGCACGAAAAGTTAAAGAACCGAACCCAATTATTGCCGCAATGATTGCTGAACTCGCTGGTGCGGATTCTATTGTCGTCCATTTAAGAGAAGATAGAAGGCATATTCAGGAACGCGATGTGCGAGTTTTACGCGAGATAATTACGACTAAGCTAAACTTAGAAATGGCCTCTACAGACGCTATGGTAAAATTTGCCCTATCTTTAAAACCTGACCAGGCAACTTTAGTTCCGGAGCGCCGTGAAGAATTAACCACCGAAGGTGGTTTAAATGTTATTGAAAATAAAGAGAATTTAGCCTCAGCCGTTAATTTATTACAAGATGCGGGAATTGTTGTCAGTTTATTTGTTGACCCGGATATTTCACAGATTAAAACCTCCTCAAAGATAAATGTTACTGCGATAGAATTACATACTGGAAACTATGCTAATGCTACCAGTCCTCAACAGGCTCAAGAAGAATTAGAAAAATTAGAGGATGCCGCTTCTTTTGCCATAAAACAAGGTTTAGTCGTCAATGCTGGTCATGGGTTGAATTATCAAAATGTTATACCAATCGCTTCCATTCACGGAATAAATGAACTGAACATAGGACATTCAATCATTGCCCGGGCGATTTTAGTTGGGATGGACGAGGCAGTAAGAGAGATGTTGGAACTTGTAAGGAGATAGAGACAAAAAATGTTAAAACCAGAAGATTTCTTTGATTTGTCTCATTTTGGACATAAAGCAATATTTGAAGATGTAGAGTATGTTTGGGAAGTATTGAAGAAAATCGAAACTTACATTAAGCAGGTGATTAAACCGCAGATTTCAGGCACAATTATGGATGGTGCGTTTTTAATCGGCGATAATATCCAGATTGGAAAAGGAACAGTAGTCGAACCAGGTGCTTTTATTGCTGAACCTACCATTATTGGCAAAAATACACAGATTAGACAGGGGGCTTATGTCCGCGGGAGTGTTATTGTTGGAGATGAATGTGTCGTTGGTCATACGACCGAAATGAAGAATGCGATTATGTTAAATAAGGCTAAAGCAGGTCATTTTGCCTATATTGGCGATTCTATTTTAGGAAATGAGGTTAATTTAGGGGCAGGAACTAAACTGGCTAACTTTAAATTTGAAAATCTCTCATCCACCGTAGATGTAAGGTGTAACGATAAAATTTATAAAACAGGATTGAGAAAATTCGGTGCTATCTTAGGAGATAAAACCGAAACAGGTTGTAATTCAGTGATGACACCAGGTACTCTTTTGGGACCTAAATCCATTGTCTATCCTAATACTACCGTTAAAGGTTATTATCCTGCTCATTCCATTATAAAATTAAGACAAAATTTAGAAGTAATTATTCAGCCACTGATTAGCACGGATAAATAAATAGATAGCAGAAGATAGAGGTCAGAAGACAAAAGTTAGTGTGGTGTTGAGTAAGTTTTGCACGGCGTATCATCAGATTTCATAACCTGCAAACGGATAACTGGTAACTGGTTAAATAGTTTCGTCCTGAGATCAGCCAAACGGTATTTAATTACCAGTTACCAATCACCAGTTACCAGAATCAAATTCCGTGCGTTATTTGTTCAACACGACATTAGAAGATAGATGAGAACGGAGATTCGCAAAATTAGAGGGAGGTAAAGATAATGGGAAAAATTATGGTAAGGATGAGAATAAGAAACCTTTTTGATGAAGTAAGGGCAAAGAGTGGACTAATTAAAGAGGAGGAAGTCAGGGATATTACGGTTAATAATGCCCTGGTTGATACAGGGGCAACAATGCTTTCTCTACCTATAACCCTTATTGAGGAATTGGGGCTTGAACAATCTGGAACAAGAGAGGTTAGAACAGCAAATGGTATAGTTACAAGAAGGGTCTTTAGTGAAGTAAGAGCTGAAATTCAAGGAAGAGAAGGAGGATTTCAGGTTTTAGAGCTGCCAGTAGATGTTGTGCCTCTGGTTGGTCAGATTGTCCTTGAGCAGCTTGACTTATACCCTGACCCCCAGAATCAAAGACTTACTGGAAGACCAGATGCCCCTGACCATATGGTGGTGGAATGCTATCTATCTTGAGGATTTCTTCCTGTTTAGAGCAAAATATTTGCAAACTCAATTTATTTGGGTATAGTTACAAAGGGGGTAACCGTTCAGGATATAGCCACAGAGTCACAGAGAACACAGAGGGAATATATAACCACGAATGAACACAAATACAAAAAGATTTGTAGTGCGAGGCGTTAGATTCGCTTCTGGCAAGCCAAAAGGCGAACTTAAAGGTTCGCACTACATTTATGGGATGTCAGAGGTTAATTCGTATCCATTTGTGACTAATTTCCTTAATTCTCTGTGAACTCTGTGTCTCTGTGGCTGAACGCTTACCAAAGGGGATTATTTGTTATGTCAGGATTATTTGGTACCGACGGGATACGGGGCGTGGCTAATCAGTATCCTATGACTGGACAATTTGCCGTCCAACTGGGATTTGCCGCCACCAGGAAACTTTCACAAAGACAAAAAGCAAAAATAGTTGTGGGAAAAGACACACGCGTTTCTTCAGATATGCTTGAGGCAGGTTTAATTGCTGGAATTACATCCGCAGGCGGCGATGTCCTGAAAGTAGGGATTCTTCCTACCCCAGCAATTGCCTATCTAACAAAATCATTATCTGCCTGTGCGGGCATTGTTATCTCCGCCTCTCATAACCCATTTCAGGATAATGGAATTAAATTCTTTGGCCCAGATGGACTGAAACTTAAAGATGAAATAGAAAACGAAATAGAAAATGCCTTATCAGAAGATTTCAACTATCCACCCGCAGAAAATATTGGTCGAGTTATCGAAATAAAAGATGCAAATATCCAATACTTAAATTTTGTAAAAGAAATGGCAGGTGATTCATTATCTCTTAAGGGAATGAAAGTGGTTATTGATTGTGCCAATGGAGCGACAAGTTTTATCGCACCAACCTTATTTCAAGAAATAAAGGCAGAGGTTATTTCCTTGAACTATCAGCCTGATGGGAAAAATATTAATTTTGATTGCGGCTCACTTCATCCAGAAAAAGCCAGCCAAATGGTAAAAAATCAAAATGCCTCAATCGGTCTTTGTTTTGATGGGGATGGAGATAGGGTAATTGCCATAGATGAAGAAGGGAAAATCGTGGATGGCGATTTTATAATGGCTATCTGCGCCAAACACCTTAAAGAAAATGAGATGTTAAATAACAACTTAGTTGTAACCACCGTAATGAGTAATATCGGATTTTATCTTGCTTTAAAAAGATTAAATATCGATACAATTACAACTAAAGTTGGCGATAGATATGTTGTTGAACAGATGTTAGAAAAAAAGGCTGTTTTAGGTGGTGAACAATCTGGCCATATTATATTTTTAAACCATTTTCCTACTGGAGATGGAATGGTTACTGCCTTGCAACTTCTCACCGTTATGCAAAAGACTTCCTTGCCTCTATCTAAATTAACCCAAATAATGAAAAAATATCCACAGGTATTGATAAATATTCGGGTTAAGGACAAAAAAACCGACCTTGAGTCTATTTCGGAAGTCCAATCTGCCATTAAATCAGGACAAGAATCTTTAAAAGAAGAAGGCAGAATATTAGTGCGATATTCCGGAACAGAATATTTAGCCCGAGTGATGGTAGAGGGTCCTACCGAAGATGAAATCAATAAAATAGCCAACAATATCGCCAATATCATAAAAGAAAAAATAGGGGTGTAATGAAAATTTTTCGACCTGTGCAGTTAAGATAAACCACGAAGGGCACGAAGACCACGATGAAAAAATATTGTAACTATTCAGTAATTATTCAGCCACAGATTAACACAGATTGACACGGATAAATAGCAAAGGGCAGAAGGCAGAGGGCAGAAGGCAGAGGGCAGAGGAGACAGAAGACAGAGGTCAGAGGCGGATTATCCCCCGCTGGCGGGGGTTAGGGATGACTACCTCATTTGGTGAATATTTCAGAATCGATTATCCCCCGCTGGCGGGGGTTAGGGATGACTACCTCATTTGGTGAATATTTCAGAATCGATTATCCCCCGCTGGCGGGGGTTAGGGGGTAGAAATTTCCTCCACTGACACAGATGAAATCAGGCTCGGGGCACCCATGCAGAGCATGGGTCGTGCGCCTACCAGCCTTCCCGAGTCCCGAACCCCGAGTCCCGAGTCCCGATTTTCAGAAGAACCCTTCAGCCTAATTACGGACACGGATACCGGACACGATTTACGAATTTTCAGTGTTTCATCCGTGTCCATCTGTGGCTGAATAGTTACTTTTTTTATTGACATGAGATAAAATTTTTGGTAAAATATCCCCGGAATGAACAAAACTGAAGGTAACATCCGAATTCGAGCAAAGCGAGAATCCGTAAGAATGTTGCGTAAGCAAAATGTTGCGAAGCAAAAAATGCCCCAAAAAGCAAATTCCTATCAGTTAAAGAGTCCACTGGATACCTTGAACCTGAAGAAAGGAAGGTGAGAGGTGGCAAAAGATTGTTAATAGAAGGAGTATTCTCGCTTTTCAGCCAGAGTTGGGATATCCGAAGTACTTCGGATATCACCCCAAAATTGGGGGTATATCCGAACTTGTTCGGATATAAACAAGTTATCTGCCATTGCGGATATATGATAATCTATGGTAAAATATAGAGAGGAGAAACTCAAATGAAGAAAGAAAGTTTGTATCTTGATACCTCAGTTCCCAGTGCTTATTATGATGAGAGGGTAATGTGGCGACTTGCATATACAAGAGAGTGGTGGAGGGATGAACTTTCTAAATATGATATTTTCATCTCAGAGATAGTGATTGCTGAAATAAGAGGCACAGAGGAATCAAGAAGGAGAACTGAATTATTAGAGTTAGTAAAAGAATTTGGAGAACTTAAGTTATCTCCTGAAATAGAAGAGATAGCCAAGGGATATGTTAATCAAAAGGTTATCCCTCAAACTCATTTTCCAGATGCTTTGCATATAGCCCTTGCCTCATTCCATAAGATTGATTTTTTGATTACATGGAATTGTGAACATCTCGCAGAGGCTCATAGACGAAGGAAGGTTAGGTTATTCAACACCTCTGCAGGTCTGTTTGTCCCTGAAATAGTAACTCCAATGGAACTTGTAGAGGGAGGTGAAGAAGATGTATAAAAGAGACCCTATGTTAGAGGAGATTCATAAGATTAGAAGGAAAATATGGGATGAAAGTGAACATAATCCTCATTCTTTGGTAGAGAATATCCAAAAAGAAGCCAAGGAGTTTATTGAAGAGTGTGGATACAGATATGTGGATACAGGAGACGGTTATAGAAAGATTGTCAAGTAAGATAAAATGCAGACCCGCAACAGCAGATAACACGGTGTAAAAGACTACACTTCGTTCCGTCCAAATTCTGCTTACGCAGAACTTCTTTTACACCGAAAACGATAACCAAAATGTCGCTTCGCTCCATTTTGGTTATGGGGATGCGGATGAGCGAAAGGCGAAAGCTTTATGTAACTCAAAGGGGATTTTTTGAAAAAGGGAAGTTGCGAAGCGTCACTTCGGCTATCAGCGGCGGGGCACCTGCTTGCGGGTCGGGGCTGAAGCCAAAATGCCCCCCGACCCACTTCGTGGGTACCCCGGGCACTTCGCTCATCCGCATCCAGTTAGGCGACATTTTGCTTGGTGAACTATACGATTAATGAGGTTGTAAAATGGACAAAATACATCCAAATAATAAATTAAATGATTTACCAGGGGATAAATGGATTTTTTTAACCCAGTCTGTTATTAAAACAAATTATCCCAAAAATCACGGATTTTTACTTCGTCAGCAACACGGTGCAAATAAACCACCAGAACTTATGAAAGATTTGATTCTATTTTTTACTAAAAAAGACTCAACGGTTTTTGATCCTTTTGCAGGGGTTGGAGGAACTTTATTAGGTGCATCTTTATGTGGGAGAAAAGCTTTAGGAGTTGAGATAAACCCAAAATGGATTTCAATATATAAAGAAGTATGCAAAGATGAAAATATTAAGCAACAAGAGATTATTGAGGGTGATTGTCTTGAGATAATGGATGCTCTTATACATGCGAAAAAAAAGTTTAGTCTGATTCTTACAGATCCTCCCTACAATATTAATCTTGAAAGAACAATGTGCCGTGGGGACTATCCTAATAGAAATAGACATACAGATTTTAAAGAGTTTTCTAAATATGCCCAAGATTTCAGCAATTGTAAAACATATGAACACTATTTAGATAAGATGGCACTTTTTATTGAAAGAAGTTTTAAGTTGCTATTCAAAAATAAATATTTGATAATACTGACTAAAAATGCTTACCAAAATGGCAAATATATATTAGTAAACCAAGATATAGCAAAAATAGCACAATCTCGCGATTTTACTTTGAAAGGTGAAATCATCTGGTGTCAAAATGGTGTTCGTTTACGTCCCTATGGTTATCCGTTCAGCTATGTACCAAATATAATTCATCACAACATACTTATCTTTAAAAAAGAGGTGTTATAATGGATCTACCCCGTAATCCTTTCGATATCATAAGAACTGAAGATTTTAATACCAATTATAAAATCATAGCTCAATATTTTAGTGACCCACATGCTACTTATTATTCAAATCTGACAAGAAGAGGAAATGTAATTCTTGTTGGTACACGCGGGTCTGGTAAGACGATGCTATTAAAATCATTATATCTCCCAGTGCAAATTGAAATCATGAAGAAAGAAGGTAAAGACCCATGCACTCATTCATTAGATTTTATTGGGATATTAGTTAATTGTGAGAGGTATGAGTTTAAGATATTCCGAGAAAATATTTACAGTTATCAGATGGAGCATAATAACGAAGAAAAAATAAGGTACTTCTGGAAACAATGTATGGGACATTACTTTGCTCTTTTTATAATTGAGGAAATGCTAAACACAGTTATTAATTATGGAGCAGATATTGGATTAAACTTGCAAGACCCATTATATGAAATATTATCAAACCAAATCTGTGAGATATGTCGTATAGAACTATCTGCCTCTTTTGATTCTTTAGGTGATATATTAAAAAGGAAACGATTAGAGTTTTCACAACTACTTTCAATGTCTATACTTAATTTAGATTATTCCATTGCGAACAACCGCTTCGATTTATCTGCGGTTATTGAAGTTGGCAATACCTTAAAGAAAATCCCAAGATTCAAAAATGCAAGATTTTATATCCTGTTAGATGACTTTTTCTATCCAAATTTAGCTGATGAGCAACAAAAAATTCTTCTGGAATTAATTCGGGTAAGGAATGAACCTCTTGCTTTCAAAATAGCGACACTCCCTGGAGGTATGGTATTTACAGATGCCAGTGGATTTGAATTAATGGGGCGAGGTGATGATTTTACTATTGAGTCCATAGAATATTCTGAATTAGGAGAAAGAAGTGATTATTATAAACTCATTAAAGACATAGTTAATAATCGTGTGAAAGACTATGAATTAGTAGCTGATGATCTATTTCAAAAAAGCAATGATACTATAAAAGATTTTTTGTCAAAACTAAAAGGGGAAGTAGGAAAAGGTCATATTAGACCTGAATATGCAGGATTTGATAGTTTAGTCCATATGAGTTCCGGTGTTGTTAGAACATTCTTAGTATTAGCTAAAAAAATCTTGGATAAACAGCTACAGCAAAAAAATGCAGAGCGATTAGATAGAACTATTTTACCTATCCCAGTTGATATTCAGTCAGAAGTGGTATATTCAGAATCTTCACTATTTTTAGATGCAATTGCGAGTAGAGAAAAAGGATCACTTATATCAAAGATTGTTTATTTTGTTGGTAATGAATCAAGGCAAAAACTCTTAAATAATCAAGTCGCTAATGAGTATATACAATTGCAAATAAAAAATTATGTTGATATTAAACCAGAAGTACAAGAGATACTAACTAAAGCAGTAACCAATAATGTTTTCCATACATACCAGTTATCCCATAGAACAACAAGAAGAGGAGCAGTATCTATAGAGTCCCTTATCCTTAACAGACTATTAACTCCTGCATTAAGAATCCCTTATCATGATCGGTGGCGGATGGATATAGATGCACAACAAATTAATAAGATACTTGGTGATATTGCTCCGATTGACATTTCTTACCACAAACCGCAACCACAAAAGAGTTTTATTAGTCAATATTGTCCAGTAATATCTGGTGACTGTGATAGAATAGACCCAAATCTTAAAGAAGATGGTTGCTTTTATGCCTCACCAATAAGAAACGATTGGACATCTTTCGCAAAAGATTTATTTAAGAAGCAATTTTCTAAATTTGAAGTTGCAATTGAACAGCCACCAAAGGGTGATTTAACCTGCAAAATCTGTGAGATGATACATAATGCCCATTTTGGTATATACGAATTAACAGATCTTAATGAAAATGTAGTCTTTGAACTTGCCCTTGCATTATCTCGAGAAAAACATTGTTTTTTTGTTGCTAACACTGAATATCCGGTAGAGCAAATTGAGGCTATGCTGGGCAAAGAGTATATACCTTATCAGGTAGTAGATAGTGAAATTGAAAAACTGTGTCAAGAAAAAATTCTTCCTATTGTAAATTCTGGAGATGAACCATGGAATACAAAGATAATAAAAGGAATAAATACTGTTCCTGCAAACAAAACTGTATTACTGGCTATGCCAAAAGAATCTCTTTATTATGAGAAAACATTAACCAATGGAGTCAAAGACATTTTAGAGAAAGAATTAGGTTTGGAAGTAATCATTCCTTCTCAATATTCTATCGGCAATTGGTTCTCGAATTTAGTTAATGATGTAAAAAGAACAAAATATTGTTTCATTGATACAACTTTACCGAGTCAATATAATAACTTTAATGGAAGATTTTCGCCTAAAGAACTTGATTATTTACAAAGAGTATTCATATTCGGACTTAGCGTTGGTTTTAGAAAAATAATTTTACATGGATATAATACTGCATATAGTAAAAAGATATTTACAGATATGCAAGGACATTGCCATTTTGAATATTCTGATTCCAAACTGTTTGAAGAGATTAGAAAAAGGGTACCAGAGGTGTTCCATGAATAACATTCTCAAATACTTTGAAGCGGGTAGACCAAATATCTATTTTTGTGGATACGGTTTTGAAGAGAGATCCATTGGTTTGCTTTCTATTATTCGTGGAAAAGCATCATTTGACTACGCCTTTTCTATTGGATTTCCCTCGTCATTTTTAGGAACTACCCTTCTTTGGAGACAAAATAAAGCATTTACTGATGATTGTCTTGCCACAATGGCTAAAAATTATGAAGTCATAGATATATCTGTAAAACAACCAGTTGAGGTAAGACAAAATCTAAATGAGAAAATAAAAAAGTTTAATTTAAACTTTCAGAAATTTAAAACAATTGTAGATATAACTTCATTTCCTAAATCAACATTATTTATGCTTTTAAAAGAATTAGTTGAGTCTAAAGCTTCTGGCTATCTTTTTTATATAGAGCCTATTGATTATGAACTTCCAATCTCTTTGGGTGTTAAAGACATCAGAACTTTGCCCTTTTTTGGTGATAACTACGACTCAAAGAAACAAAAATTACTTATTGAAATATTGGGGTTTGAGGGGCTTAGAGCCTATGCGATATGGGAGACATTTGATCCACATAAAACAATAGCATTTATTGGAGTGCCATCTTTATTGAATCAAAAATGGAAGAATATTGCTGAACAGGAAAATGGATTGCTTCTATCTAGACCAAATGTTATCAAGAGAGAAATTTCCTTTACTAGTATTGAAGAGGCTACCAATACCTTAGAAGAAATATATGAAGAAGAGGGTGATAAATACAACATAATTGTAAGTTCATTGGGGACGAAACTTTCAGCTATATCACTTTTTTATTTTGCAAATCGCCATAAGAATGTATTTGTTACATTTTCTAGGCCTGAGGAACATACGGAACACTATTCATATGGTTGCAAGAAATTGATTGTCATTGCTTTCAATTGTAAGGCTGCTGATGTTATAGATTCGTATGATTTTAAAAATAAAAATGAAAATGAATAATAAGCAAAACGGTCGCCTAACAGCGTGTTTACGCAAGGGCTAAAGCCACATTGCTCCCTACGGTCGCAACGTCGTAACCACGCAAATCGATAACCAAAATGTCGTTTCGCTCCATTTGGGTTATCGGGATGCGGATGAGCGAAAGGCGGAAGCTTTATGTAACTCAAAGGGGATTTTTTGAAAAAGGGAAGTTGCGCTGCGTCACTTCGGCTATCAGCGGCGGCGGGGCACCCACGAAGTGGGTCGCGCTTGCGGGTCGGGGCTGAAGCCAAAACTTGTAGTGAGCCTGTCGAACCTATGCCCCTGTGGAGCACTTCGCTCATCCGCATCCCGTTATACGCAATGCCGTGCCTAAAGAAATTTGGAGGTAAAGATGGCATACAAAGTTTTTATAAGTCACAGCACTCGAGATCAGCGATTAGTAATTACACTTGCAAATATCCTTTCAAAATTTGGAGTGGATGTATCAGTTGCAGAGTGGTATCTATCTCCAGGACAACAACTTGATAAGAAAATATTTGAAAAGATAGAGAATTCTGATTGTGTGATTGTTTTATTAACACAAAATGGTATCCGGTCAAATTGGGTACAACAAGAAATAGGGTATGCATTGAAGTCTGGTAAATCTCTTATTCCTCTTGTAGAGAAAGGGATAAATCAAAAAGAGTTAGCATCGTTGCAGGGTAAAGAGTATATTGAATTTGATTCTTATCAACCTCAACAATCGCTGATTAAAACTTCTACTTTTGTGAAGTCACTGAAGTTAAAAAAGGAGCAACAAGAGAAAGCATTACTCATTACAGGGGGTATTCTTGCTTTCCTGTTATTACTTTCTGGAGGAGAAAAAGAATGAAAACGATTTCATATCTGCCTCTTAAGGATAAGTTATCATTGAAGCTTCGCACTGTGAAAGGCAAGCCTACAAAAGAGGTTGGACGATTTAAATTATGGTGGAATAAACAAGGTGTTATTTATGCTCTTGATATTGACCAATTCTTAGAGGAACTAAAGGAATTTGAAAAAGCACGAGGTTGGATACAGTTAGGAGGCATCTGGAAAAACATAACTATTACTCGATGTTCAAGTTTTTGGATAGGACTCAATATGATAGAAGTTTTTGGCACGAATTAGCTAAATAAAGAAAGGTCTTTTGCCGATAGTAGAAATAGTGTGAAGACACGAAATTTACTAT
>JBFLYA010000056.1 GCA_040757115.1 bacterium
TAAAGAAGTAATCATAATTGGTCTCCTTTTTATGTTAACTTTAGTGGTATCAACCACTTAGATAAAGTATAGCATAGAAGGAGGCCAATGTCAATCATTTTTGTTAAAAAATCTACAGATTTTTTAATAGATTAACTACTGATATATCAAGGGGTTAACGCTATTCTGGTTAGCTCACTTGCCGATTGCAGGTATAAATCTACCATAAGTGTAGGTGAAGGAGGTCTAGCTTATTTACCTTTTACCACCTTTCAGAAAATATTCAAGACATTGTCACCCCAGATGATTTATGCTCAAGCAATAAACTCATCTTCTATAGAAGAGGCTTGTGCTCAAACTAAAAGGGTATTAATGTTTAGACATAAACAAAAAGGGGTAGAATTTGTTGCCCATTCGTTGGTAGAAACACTTCAGGCTACTCAACGACTAATCAGATTAGCTACCTTAGTAATTGGCGGAATTGCGGCTATATCTTTGATAGTTGGAGGAATTGGAATAATGAACATAATGTTAGTTTCGGTTACAGAGAGGACTAAAGAGATAGGCATAAGATTAGCCATTGGAGCCAGAAAGAGGGATATTTTATGTCAATTTTTAATTGAGGCAGTAGTATTAAGTGTAAGTGGTGGGGTAATTGGAATTATGGTAGGAATAATCATTGATTATTTCGTCGCACCATTATTTAACGTGCCTATAATATTCCCACTCTGGGCAATAATAGTAGGTTTTATATTTGCGGTCATTATTGGAATACTATCAGGATTTTACCCGGCTAAAAAGGCAGCAAACCTTACTCCGATTGAGGCATTGAGATATGAGTAATCTGGAGACTGAATAACCAAAGAACTAAAGGATTGAAGAACAAATGGATAAAGTAATCATCAGTTTAGAAAACATATCAAAGATTTATAAATTAGGTAACAATGTCTATGTAGAGGCATTAAAGGATGTATCTGTAGAGATTAAAAAGGGTGAATTTGTGGCTATTATGGGTCCATCAGGTTCAGGTAAATCTACTCTCCTTAACATTATTGGTTGTCTGGATAGACCAACTCAAGGGGTTTACTTGTTAGAAGGAACAAATGTGTCTAAACTTTCAGACAATCAACTTGCAGAGATAAGATTAAAGAAAATAGGTTTTGTCTTTCAAACATTCAATTTACTCAATAGATTTACTGCCTTACGAAATGTAGAATTACCTCTTATTTATACCGGTATTGACCGTAGAGATAGACAAAACCAGGCATTAAAATTATTAGAAAAAGTTGACCTGAAGATAAGGACAAATCATAAACCGACAGAATTATCAGGTGGAGAGGCACAACGAGTCGCAATTGCCAGGGCATTGGTTAATAACCCAGGGATTATATTAGCGGATGAACCAACCGGGAATTTAGATACTAAAACCTCTACGGAAATTATGCAAATTTTTCAAAGACTTAACCAGGAAGGAATTACTATCCTTTTAATTACCCATAATGAACTAATTGCTAATTTTGCTCATAGGAAAATATCTCTTTTAGATGGTGAGATAAGTAAAGGACAAGCGTAGTAAGTAGAGAAGGTAAGTAATAGCGAGTCTTTTTGTGTTTTCTTAAACTGATAGGAATTTGATAATATGTAAAGATGGGCATCCTTTAATAGATTGACAGGTATGTTATACTGATATAACAAAATCTAAAAGGTAATGTCAAAAACTTTTACCTAAATTCCTTTTAACTCTCTATATTTTTAGACAGTTATGTAAATTGGGCTTGCCTCCCCCCATTTTTTGTGATATAATGGGAAAAAATATATGTGTCTGGTTTCTCTCAAAACCACTAAAAGAGCAAGACAGCAGAATATTGTCTCTGGCATCATCGTTACAAAGAGAAAAACCTAATAAAAGTTTCCCAAAACATATACCTTAATCTGTCAAAAAGCAACTTTTATCCATTTCCGATTTTTTCATAATTCTTTCATGTTATTTTTGACACTACCTTATGTCAACAGCCTGTCAAGGTTTGACTCTAAGCCACTAAGCCATATTCTTTTATTTTCTTCTGTAGGGTTTTACGGTCTACTCCAATGGCTTTGGCGGCTTTTGTCCGATTACCGCCAACTTCCTGTAGGACTTTAATCAACAATTCCCGCTCAAGTTGTGCCTTTGCTTGATATACTGACTCTTTAAATGATAGATTCTTCTCTTTTGCCTTAATTATATTATTTGGAATATCCTCAATATCTATTTTATCACCTTTAGCCAACACTACCATTCTTTCAACTACATTCTCAAGTTCTCGAATATTTCCAAACCAATCATATGAAGTCAATAATTCTTGTGCCTCTTTTGTAATCCCAAGTATATTTTTATTAGTCCGAAGATTAAATATCTTTAAAAAATGCTCTAATAAAATAGGAATGTCATCCTTTCTTTCTCGCAAAGGAGGTAAAAATATTGGGACAACATTTAGTCGATAGAACAATTCTTCTCTATATTTTCCTTCTTTAACCGCCTTTTCTAAATCACGATTAGTAGCGGCAATAACCTTGACATCTACTTTGATAGTTTTAGTGCCTCCAACTCGTTCAAACTCCCTTTCTTGCAACACACGCAGTAACTTAATCTGCATAGGTATATCCATCTCTCCCACCTCATCTAAAAATATAGTTCCTGTATTAGCCAGTTCAAATCTACCCAGTCGTTGGTTTATTGCCCCTGTAAATGCACCCTTTTCATGTCCAAATAATTCACTCTCTAATAGATTTTCTGGTAATGCCACACAATTAACTGGTATAAAAGGTTTATCTTGCCGCAGACTTAATCGATGTATTGCCTTTGCCACTAACTCTTTACCTGTCCCGGTCTCGCCTCTAATCAGAACAGTAGTATCGGTTTTAGCTACCTGGTTAATTAATTCATGTATCTCTTTTATCTTTTGACTTTTGCCAATAATCTCGTCAAACTTTGCCTCTTTTTTTATTTCTTTATGTAGTTGAAGTGCCTTTGAAACAACTATGGTTATCTCATCTAATTCAAAAGGTTTGGTGATATAATCATAAGCCCCTTGTTTCATTGCCTCAATTGCTGTCTTAAGAGTTCCAAAGGCAGTAATCATAATCACAATTACATCCGGGGAGATTTTCTTAGCCCTTTTTAAAAGCTCTAATCCGTCCATCTGAGGCATCTTTAAATCAGTAATTATTAATGAGAACTCCTGTATTGGTTTATTTAGTGCCTCTTGCCCATTCTTGGCAGTAGTTACTAAGTAACCTTCTTTAGTAAGAATAGTAACTAATGCATTGCGAATTTTTTCCTCATCCTCTACTACTAAAATCTTTTTCTTCATCCTGGATTATCCTTAAAAAATTAGTAATTATTCAGGTGTAAGCAAGGAAAAATGGAAAAGTTGGAAGTAACTATTCACCACGAAGAGCACGAAGGACACGAAGATTGGACAGAACAAATCTCTTTATGCCTTCTTTCAATCTTTCCACATTGAAATTTATCAATAGATCAACCTTGATATTTGCCAATTTCATATATGGTAATGGGTCAGTGAAATGGGGGATTCTCCTGAAAGTAGGAAGTAGGAGAGTAGGAAAGTAGGAAAGGGGGAGACATTACCCCCAGAAGAGGAATACCGGGCACATCCTTTAGCCCTTTCCTACTTACCTACTACCTACTTGCCTACTATTTTCATTGCTCTGTCCTCCGCAGGTTAATGTTCATTCCCCCAAATAACTGACTTATTACCATATATGTCAATATTTGAGCTTCATGAATTCGATAATTCATCAAATTTCACTTCGTGCTCTCCGTGCCCTTCGTGGTGAATAGTTACACTACCTTTAACAGTAATCGGTTTTCTTCATATCCTTTTACCACAAGATGGCTATCGTGAAATACTTTGATGGTCTCTTATTCACGAAATCAAACCCTAAATCTCCACTTTCATCAAGATATAAGTATAGCATCTATACCTTCCTTACCTTTCTCTTTATAGGACGCAGATGACCGCAGATTGTCAGGATAAAGAGGATGATGTCAAGCAATTCAATTTCGGCTCTCTTATGAGCCTGTGCCTCTTTGACCTGAACGAATCAATAAATTCAAGAACGCCTCCTTAAATCCCCCTTTATCTTCTCCTTTCCCTTCGCTTATCTCCCTTCCTTAAGAGTTGAATAATATGGCGATGGGACGGTGGGATATACTCTGTTCTTTGAGATAGTTTGCTGTTGTCTGTTGCACCAGTGTGTCTTCATTTAAAGAAGTCATAGTTTTTCCCTTTTAGTTTCAAGTAATTTTTTAACCTCTCGGTCAAAGTCGGATTCAAAGAGCCGATCTTGAACAATCCTATATTTTTCGTATTCGCTTTCCGCTAAAGCAAGGGCTACTTCATGGCTGATTTTACCGCTATCTTGTAAAATTTCCTTTTCATTGAATTGCAAGAAAGCATCCAGCTTTTCCACCCAATCTTTCATATACATAACAATGCCTTTTTGCGCCTGCATTTCAGCATAGTCCAGATACATCGTTACAATACGGTTAAGGCTGTCTAACTCCTTTTCGTTTAAATAATTTTTGGCTATGCCTACATCCATTTTGCGGATTGCTCCTTTGGGGCTGTTTTTCCAGGAGGTTAACCCCATATTAGGCTTTTTGCTGTCAACTCTCTGGTAAATAATTTCCGCAGCAGTCTGGCCGCTTATCGCAAAGTGTAATTTATTCTGCACCGTGGCAAAAAACTGTTTGGTTATATCGGTATTGGGATCATAATCAGCGCTGCATTGAGCGTAAATATCCGTGATCTTTTGATAGAACCTCCGCTCGCTGCTGCGGATATTTCTGATGCGTGCCAGTTGTTCTTCAAAATAATCCTGTCCAAAAATATTGTTTGGATTTTTCAACCGCTCATCATCCATAGCAAAGCCTTTAATGATGTATTCCTTGAGCACCTGCGTCGCCCATTTCCTAAAATGCGTTGCTCTTAGCGAATTGACCCGATAACCTATGGATATAATTGCGTCAAGGTTATAAAACTCTACTTTTCTTGATACTTGTCTTTGACCCTCTTTTTGAACTTGTGCAATTTTTACACAAGTTGAATCTTTATTCAGTTCGCCTTCAGAAAAAATGTTTAGAAGATGTTTGGTAACCACACTTCTGTCCACATCAAAAAGCTCGGCAATCTTTGCCTGTGTGAGCCACACGGTTTCATCGCGTAAGAATATCTCCACCTTTACCTTACCGTTTGGCGCGGTGTAGAGCAAAAATTCCGTGAAGCTGTTTTGTG
Organism: bacterium; assembly: GCA_040757115.1. Lineage (NCBI taxonomy): Bacteria > bacterium. The sequence continues at coordinate 5,277 of JBFLYA010000056.1, forward strand.
GAACAATCTGCTTGTTTCTTCCCATTCTTTACACCTCGATTTCTCCACTCATCAGCCGCGGCAGGAGCAAATCGCGGGCTTGAGCGAGTTTTTGGTTTTGGTCAAACAAAGTCAGAATTTCATCGATCATGGGTTCAACAATTGCGCCGAATTTATCGATTGGGATAATTATCACTATATTTGGCTCACGGTCATCTTGAACCTTTAAAATATGTTTGTAACCGTTCAGGGCTATACATTAGAAGTGTAAACAAGGAGAAATGGGGAAAAGGGAGAACTGGAGAAATGGCTCAAACTTTTTCTTGCTCCACCCTTCGGACATCAATCCTGGAATCTGCGAAATTTACCAGTAACCCTATTTCTTTATCCACTGCTCTAATGTATAATCTAACCTGATTATAATACTTCCCACTTATCTCCTCAACAGTTTTAATCTCTACCACAATCTCATCTTCAACAAAAAGATCAAGTCTATGAATCCCAACCTCAACACCTTGATAGAATATCTTGACTTCTTTTTCTGATTCAAAGATGATGTTGTGTCTTGCAAACTCAACCTTCAAAGCATTGTGATAGATGCTCTCCAGAAAACCAGGTCCTAATGTCGTGTTGAACAAATAACGCACGGAATTCGATTCTGGTAACTGGTGATTGGTAACTGGTAATTAAATACCGTTGGGCTGAGCTCAGGACGAAACTATTTAACCAATTACCAATTACCAGTTACCAATTATCCGTTTGCAGGTTACGAAACCTGATGATGCCCCGTGCAAAACTTACTCAACACGACACTAACTTTTTATGGACATTAATACAGGCATTAATAATCCTATCAGTTAACTCTTCTTTTCTCCATTTCTCCATCTTCTCCCTTTCTCCTTATTTTTATCCTACCTGAACCCTTACAAAAAATTGGTAACTATTCACCATTCACAATTTCTTCCCTAAATTTCCTTAATAATGGTGAATTGTGAATTGTCAATTGTGAATGGTGAATTATCACTCTTCACGGTGTTAAGCAAACCTGGTCCAAGAGTTCGATGCACCGCTATAGCGCATCCAATGACTCTATTCGATAATTCATCAAATTTCACTTCGTGCTCTCCGTGTCCTTCGTGGTGAATAATTACCAAAAATTATAAATATCAATTTTGGAGTGCGAGAGTAGGAGAGATATTATCTACTTGCTCTATCTTTGGCAGACCAAAGCCTTACTTCTGCGGTAACCCTCAAAGCGGTGGCAAGCCACAGCACTCCATAAACCTTAACCGCTTATAACTCTTGTCCCTTTGGATATTGGTAATGTAAAATAAAATGTACTGCCTTTATTTAACTCACTCTCTACCCAAATCTTGCCTTTGTAGTGCATTACAATCTCTTTACATAAAGCTAATCCCAATCCTGCTCCTTGATATTCTGAGGGAAGAATATTATCCTCTACCTTTTTAAACTTCTCAAATATTACCTCAAAATTTTGTGTGGCAATCCCGATACCCGTATCTTTTACGCTAATTTGAATCGCTTCTTTAGGTTCTTTTAGTAGTACTGCTTTAATTTCTACTAATCCGCTATCTTTATTAAATTTAATCGCATTGTTTAACAAATGGGTCATTAGTAGAGTAAGTTTTTCCTCATCTGCGATTAAAGCAGGTAATTTTTCTTCTAAATCGGTTTTTATCTCAATATTTCTTTCCCTGGCAAATGAATTAACTGCATCAATTGCAGATTTTACAATCTCCTCGATTATTAACTCCTTTTCCTCAAATTCCATTTTACCCGCTTCCATCATTGTCAAGTCCAACAGGTCATTAATCAATGCAGTTAACCTATCAATTTCACTATTGATTATATTCAAATATTCTACTCGTGTTTTAAGATTTCCATCAAGGTCAGATAATAATAATTGAGTGAATGCCTTGATAGATGTTAAAGGTGTCCTTAACTCATGCGAAATAGTGGATAAAAAATCAGACTTTGCTAATAATAGTTCTTTGTTTTTATTAGTCAATGTATCTTCTGTTTGCATCTCTTCATTCCTTAATTTATTGTAACCGTTCAGGCTATATATCAAAAGTGTAAGAAAGGGGATAAGGAGATAAGGACGATATGGAGATAAGATAATAGAAATAGATTGAAATTTATAGAAATAGGTAGAAATTGATTGTGGGAAACAACAAATTTCCATAAATTTCTATTAGTTTCTACTAATTTCAATTTTTTTAATAATATCCCCTTATCTCCTTTATCTCCATATCTCCTTTTCTTACACCACCTGAACGCTTACAATTTATTTTATAATCCTTCTTCACTTAACTTTATTTTATAATAGCATATTTTATTGGAATTGTAAAGAAAAATTAAAAAATTATTGACAATAACATAATTAATGGATATAATTTTTAGTTAGAATAATAAAAAATAATCACACAAAGAACACAAAGATGGAATATCAAGAATAGTCAATGGAGAAATAGAATAAATCTTTGTGTGCTTTGAGGCTTTGTGTGAGAAAATAAAAGAAAAATTATAACCAATCGCTGCACTTGACCCTCGCTTCGCTCGGGCAGGTGAGCTTGGTTGTTATCTGTCATGAGGATGTGAGATAGATGAAAAGTTTGAAGATAGCTCTCTGGATTTGTGGCATAGGGTGTTTGACTGCTATTCCATTTATGGTATTGCCATGGGCAATGATAGAAAATATCTATCGGTGGTTTGGCTACGAACCAATTCCTGATGTCCCATCGGCAATGTACCTTTTTAGAATTGCTTGTGGGGTCTTTGGATTGATTGGTGTATATTTCATAATCCTTGCTCGAAATCCTCTGCGGTATGGTCCAATGCTGATTTTGAGTGCATATGGTCTGATATTCTTTGGCTTGTTGTGCTTGATTGTTGGGCTGACTCTGGGAATGTCTCCTATGTTTTATATTGGAGATGTACTATTTACCTTAGTGCTTGGGATTATAATTGCTATCCTTTCTTCTAAGGCACAAAGGATTTCGGGAGTAGAGGAAGAAACGGGCACCAGCAGATAACGAATTAAGAATTTGTGTGGAGCAACGCCGACACACAATTCTGGGTTGAACTAACGCAATGGAGTATTATTTGGAATTTGAATAAAAGGCTATTTTGTATTTGGCGGGTTTAGTTGTCTATTTTTGAGACTTCTATAGTCCGCTTTAATCCAGGTGTGAATGATTTTAATCAGCATAAATGGCAAAATCCCCTTGAAAAATCTATAAACTAACCACAAGTCCCAAATTGTGAACGCTCTCTAACTAACGCATTACCACAATACTAAATTTTAAGTTGACAGAATGTGTTGGTTTTGGCAGCGGTGAGGTGTGTAGAATTAAATCCAGTCAGGGCGAAGGTGGTAGAATCAGCGTGGGAATATAAGTGGTCAAGTGCTGGTGCCCATGTAAGAGGTAAAGACGATAAGTTAGTAAAGGCAGGAGTAACTATTCAGCCACTGATTAACACGGATTAGCACGGATAAATACAGAGGGCAGAAGGCAGAGGAGGGCAGAGCCGGGGTGTCCCCCGCTGGCGGGGGTTAGGGGGTGGAAATTTCCTCTACTGGCAGAGAATCAAGAAGGATAGAAGATAAAAGTCAGAAGGAGAAAAACCCTTCAGTCTTCAGCCTGATTACGGACACGGAAAACGGACACGATTCACGAATTTTCTGTGTTTCATCCGTGTTCATCCGTGGCTGAACAATTACAGGCAGGAAGGCTATTAGAGGTAATAAGTGATTGGAGTGGATTTTTGGGGAATGGATTAAAAGAGGAGGAGATGGAAGTTATGCGTAGTCACAGATGCACCGGCAGAGTGCTTGGTAGTGAGGAATTTATAAGACAGGTAGAGGTGGATATAGGACTGGTCTTATGTCCATTGAAACGGTGACCAAAGGGTCTATGGAAGAATAAATAATTTAGTATTGTGTCCCCGAAATTCCCCAGAGGAACAAAGAGGAGGAACTTATTATGCCTGAAAAAGAAATTCAAGCAACACCTGCACCACCAGATACTAAAACCTGGCTTGAATATTCATGGAAATTACAACAGGATATTCCCAACCGTTTTGAAGATGCCGCCAAATTCTTAGCCACTATTATCTCTCTTTCCTTAACCATTATTATTACCGCCATTGACAAACTCAAACTCATCCTCATCCATCCTATCTGGCTCTTTGTGGTGCTTGTATTCTGGCTTAGCTCACTAATATTTGCTTTCTTGGTGCTATTTCCTGAAAAATATAGGTTCCATTCCCAATCTGTGGACAGTATTAAATCTGTCCAGGCAAAAATTGTCCAAACAAAGCAGCGCCGATTCATCATCTCTACGGTGCTCTATTTTATCCCGCTTGTGCTCCTGACATTTTTATATCTCATCTCTATTATGGAGGGTAAACCATGAAAAAGGTAACTCATACCGTAGTCTGTCCATACAACAAAGACCACAAATTCCCTGTTGTCCTGGAATTAAAGGATGAATCAAAGGGCACTAAAAGCTCTATAGACACATTCTGCCCTTTTTGTGATAAGATTGTTCGGGTAGAGATTGAGGGGGAATTATCACCTGATACTGTGATTATGCGCGGCAAGGAGGAGTACCTATGATATTTAAGCGGATTGAGCTGAAGCTGTCAGATACTGAAACTAAAGCCCTGAAGGCAAGTTTTGGCAAAGCAATTGCTTCCATAGAAAGTGCCGGTCGGCTGCATAAAGGCAGCTCTCTGGATATCAGCATGTTGGATGAACTTCGCACAAGCCTTTCCAGCATCGTTAAAAAGACCCCACCTCTTGTTTCTATCCTTGAAGACATCTCAAAAAGCAATAATTTTTACCACATCAATCTATACCACCTTGATACAGAGATTCTGAATATACCCTGGGGAATAGCTATTGACCCTGTGTCTGACCGGCCACTTAACCAAAATCCTCAGCTCTTTATAAGCAAAAACACACTCCTGGCTGAGCCGAGACCTAAACCACCAACCCCCGGCCCACTTAAAATCCTGATCATGCTCTCTTCTCCCAAAGATATAACTATTGAAGGTCGGCTGAATTATGAAGAGGAAGAGCGGCTGATTCTAAGTGCCTTTGAGCCACTGTTTACAAGTGGCCAGGTGCAGGTGGACTTTACTGATGATGGTTCTCTTTCCTCACTTAAACGCAAGATTGATAAGAATAACTACCATATCCTGCATTTTAGCGGCCACGGTATCTTTGATGAGGAAAAGGGGGAAGCCCGCTTGCTGCTGGAAGATGCCTTGAGCCTGAAGGCAGAATATGCTAAGCCTCTGGAATTTGCCGAGGCGATTCTTAAAGATGACCATACCATTCCCCTGGTTTTCCTCTCTTCCTGCCAGAGTGCCCAGGCAAAGTTTGAAAAAGGTATGGCTGGGCTCACTGGCACATTATTGCAAAAGGGCATCACGGCAGTGGTCTCCATGGGTATGTCCATTTCCGACCAATATGCCACTCTGTTTGCTTACCATTTTTATCAGAAAATAGCTGATAAAAAGACCCTGACCCTGCCTGAGGCATTTGCCTATGCCCAGAACGAGATAAGAAATGCAGAAGCCAATGAAATTATTCGCCAGGGGAATTGGCAGCGACAGCCAGCCCAGTGGATAATCCCCAACCTATACCTCAGTTGTGACACCCAAATTGTTGACTGGGACAATAAAGACTTTGAGCCACTGGTGCCGGATGATACAAACATCATCTTTGCCAATACTACTATGGGAAAAACAGGTATAGAAAAAGACCAGTTTGTTGGCCGCCGGGAAGACCTTGCCCGGATTATGCCTGTTTTGTATGAGAAAAAGCATGTTCTCCTCAATGGCCAGGGAGGTATTGGCAAGACAACTATGGCCCGTAAGCTTATCCTGAGGCTTATTGCCTTTCAACCTGATCTAACTCCCTTTATCTTTAACCAGGAAGGTACAGAGTTTGCCTTAAGCACTGTCCTTGACCAACTTAAAAGATTCTGCCTACGAAAGGACAAAATACAATGGGTGGATGCCCTGGTGCATCTTAAGGATAATCTCATAGAACAGATCAACTTCTTGCTGGACAGGATAGGCAGGGAATTTAAGGTTGTCCTGCTCTTTGATAATGTGGAATCATTCCAGGATGAGCGAACCGGGGAGTTTCTCTCAGACCATGAGCCAACCCTCTCAGTAATGGCCTATGCCGCCAAACACCCAAAGATTTTCACCATCTTTACCTGCCGCTATCCGATAAAGGAATTAGAAGAAGCCCTGATATCCTTTGATTTAAACGATATTGAGCTTAACGACTTTATCCGCAAATGCTATAACCTTGAGCTAAAGCTTGACCAGAACCAGATGGAATTCTTATACCAGGCCATTGGTGGTAATTTCCGCTATATCGAGTTTTTCCATAAGGCATTTTCTAAGGCAGATAAGGAAATGGACAAGACCCTTGAGGAGTTTGAAGAAAAGGACAGAGAAGTGACTAAGGAGGTCTTACAGAAGATGGCTGAGAATCTGATCTTTGATAGACTCTGGGAAAAGACATGCCCGAAAGAGAAAGAGCTGGCTAACCTCCTGTATCACTTTAGCCTGCCTGTGATTGAAACAGCCTTTCACCTGCAAGGTTATCCTGCTGATGCCTTGAAAGCACCCCTTGAGCACCTTAAAGACCTCACCCTTATTCAGGTCTATCTGGACCGGGAGCTAAGTCTTGTCTATTACTTTATGCCGCCCTTAGTCAAAAACCTTCTGAAGCGTATCAAGGTAATAGAAAAGATGCCTGCCCAGTTTCACGAAAATGCCGGCAGATACCATTATTACATGCTCTCCGAAGTCCAGCATGGTAACATAAACGAGCTTGAAGCAGCCTTCTGGCAGTTTTATCATGCCAGGAACAAGGAGCGGATGGATGAACCTGGCGATCGCCTGGCCTGGTTTTACTATAGCCGCTCATTCTACGAAAACTCATTAAAGGTCTGCCAGGCAGTTTATGAGTTGTTTGGAGAAGATATGCCCTGGTGGTGTGGGAATAGAATGGGAACTATTTTTTTAAGCACCGGGCAATATGACCAGGCTCTACCATTTTACGATAAAGCCCTTAAGGCATTTGATACCCTGCCCACCCTTACTGATGAAGACAAAGAGAATAAAGGGGCAACCCTGAACAATATCAGTCAGATTTGCTCTGCAAGAGGAGATTACGATACCGCTCTTGACTATCTTAACCGCTCATTAAAGATATTCAAGGAAGGTGGGAATAAATATGAAGAAGGGGCAACCCTGAACAATATCAGTAGTATTTATTATGCAAGAGGAGATTACGATACCGCTCTTGACTATCTTAACCGCTCATTAAAGATTCGCCAGGAAATCGGGGGTAAAAGTGGTGAAGGCACAACCCTGTCAAATATGGGCAGCATTTCTTATGGCCGAGGAGATTATGATACCGCTCTTGACTATCTTAACCGCTCATTAAAGATTCGCCAGGAAATCGGGGATAAAAGTGGGGAAGGCACAACCCTGGCAAATATTGGTAATATTTTCTATGCAAGAGGAGATTACGATACTGCCCTTGACTATCTTAACCGCTCATTAAAGATTCGCCAGGAAATCGGGGATAAAAGTGGTGAAGGGACAACACTGAACAATATTTGTGCGATTTATCATGCCCGAGGAGATTACGATACCGCTCTTGACTATCTTCACCGCTCATTAAAGATTAGCCAGGAAATCGGGGATAAAAGTGGACAGATTCCAACGCTTCACAATATCGCTATGATTGAGGCTGAAAGGGAAAATATGGAAGCGGTATTAGAACTGGAGATGGAGGCTTACCGACTGGCTGTGGAAACAAACGATGCCATGGGGTTGTTTCAGGTAGGGCAGGTATTTGGGCAACTGTTGGTTGGTATAGGCCAAAGAGAAGAAGGCACAGCCATTCTGCAGCGGGCGTTTGAGATTGGCCAGGCAGCCGGACTGCCTGGTACGGAACAAATCAGGGATATTTTAGCCCAGCCTGGTGTGTAGGTTAAGCAAGTCGGAGTGAAGAAATGCCAGCTATCACGGATGAGCAGCCCGGTGTGGGTATGTACGCTTAAAACGGAAGAACGCCGTACCAGATCTCAACATTTATCAATGATTTTTTGCTTGACTTAGCCATTTCTATAGGCTATAATATAGAACTGGTGGAGGGAAGAATTTTTGTAGGGATGAGAGGAGGTATAACAGCAATATGACTTTACAGGAGATTATGGCTGATATTCACGCACTTCATGAAGATTTGGAAGCATACGAGCGCAAGTATGGAGTGCTTTCGGAAACATTCTATGAATCCTACACCAGCGGGGAAGAGCCAGAGGATGATGACTGGGTGTTAGATTGGGCTGACTGGGCTGGGGCATACAAAATCATGCTCCGGCGCCGAGAACAATATTATCGGGCTATTCAGGACTTGCGAAAACAGTCACAAAGTCTGGTTAATGTTATTGAAAGGACGCTCCGTCATGAACCCATTCCAATCGCTTCATGACTATGAAGAATTCATTTATACCCTTAGACAATGCTTCCCTTCTGTTCAGAGGTCTACTCTAATAATTGTGCAACATGGTAAAAGGACAGCCACTCTACAGGGGGAGATTGCCTTTACCCAGGGATATCGGATCACGCTTAAAGAGCGCCTGTCATTTGACGAAGGGCCTGTTGTGATTGAAGATTATGGGTATGAATTATGGAATAAAGGGGACAAAATAGCCTGGTATGATGCACAACCGCATCCTGACGACTCAACCCTTGCCAGGACTTATCCTCACCATAAGTATATCCTTCCTGATATTAAGCATCATCGCATCCCTGCATCAAATATGAGCTTCTCGCACCCCAATTTGCCAGCTCTTATTCAAGAAATTGAAAAATTGTGACCTGTGCAGTTAAGATAAACCACGAAGGGCACGAAGACCACGAAGAAAAAATATCCACCTGTGCGGTTATAGCAGTTATTAACTGGAAGTTTACATAGGATAATATCCATAAATAAGGCATGAGAATAATCGTTCCGTTAGGAACATAATATCGGTAGGAATAGATAGACAAATCAATCAGTTCCGTAGGAACGATATATTGGTAGAAAATTTATGGAAAGCCATTTACCGATATATTGTCCCTACGGGACATTATTTGTGTGATATTTATTTCTACCGATATGTTGTCCCTATGGGACATTATTTGTATTTCTAAGTAAAGTTTTGAATAATAACTGCTATAGGTGCTTTATTCATCCCAAATTGGATACTGTTGTGGGGGGCTACCATGAGATTCAAGAATAATGGGGCTCTTGATTTTAGGGTCTACCGGGTCGATACGCTCTAATTTTACATCAAATTTCCAATTATCACCAAAATCATACAGGTAGGTCATAGTTGTACCAGGCTTAATGTCTAAATCACCAATAATCACTTCATCAGCCAATAATGGTTCCTCTTCCATATACGGATGATTTACATTGATAGAGACACCAAAACGATTTCTGTAGGTGAAACAGTAGAGGTGATCGAAGTCAAAATTAAAGGTTTTCAGAATAATGTTACTTAGACTTTGTAAGTCATTTTCGCCTGGTATGGCAATAAGTCGCCATACATTTCTCAGGGATACCTTAAAAATATAGATACCATCTTGAAACTCAGGCTTTGGAAGACTTAGATTCTTACGCCACTGTGGGAAAAAAGGCTGGATAATCGGTTGCAATTCCCCAAAACAAACATCCATTTCGCTTTCCTTGTAAAAATATTTCGGATGATTTAGCACATTACCGAGTAACTGCAAAAGTGCATCTCCAAATGGTGTTCGATGCACCATAGCAATACGCCATCCTTTTCCCTTTTCAGGTTTACCGTGCTGCACAGATATGCACCCAAACAGCTCTAACAGGGCAACAGTATATAATCCTATAATGTAACTTATAAACTCCTCTTTATCTTTATTTCCTACAAGTTTTAGTCCTTGAGCCGGTATCTCCTTGAAGAAACTTAACCACTTAAAGATAGGAATATCGAATGAGGTGCTGTGCTCTCCGAGAACTTCTGGATTTACTTTGAGTAGCCATGTCTCCAGCAGAGTAAAATACCGCTCTGTTGAGTTAAGTTTTTGCCACTCTTGAAGTACTGGCTCATTCAAAACTAAAACCTGTTCTGTCTTAGCTACTTCTATATATGCCAGCCTGGTAGTCCGTAACAAAAGGTACAGTCCATTTATATAAGGATATGACTTTTGAAGTGGACGGTCAAGACCAATCTCAATTGGATGGGTGAGTTGTGCATTGAGTTGACTTAGTAAGTCCATTGGCAAAAGATTATTTTTACTGCTAACCTGGCACCTCTTTGACCCTATAAAACCCAGTAGTATCTCAAAATCACGCAAAACAGTCCCCGGACCATTCTCATCAATAACCTGATTGCGAAGAATCTGTTTGTTTTCAGACGATAAAGAATGTATTTTGGGATTGTTCATCTTTATTACCCCCTTTTATCTATAAAAAATATTTCGACCTGTGAAATAGATCAACATGGGAAAACAAAATTATACCACACTACCTGGTGTCCGAAAAGGAGATAGGGAGATTAACTGTGATTCAGACATTGGACATCAGACACAAGACTATAGACTCTATTTATGCAGGAAATTAGCGACATTTGGGAAACCATCCTTAAAACCTCACTCCCTGAATTTTTTCCTAAGCAGAAGTATAGGCAGGTCTCCCAAGCCTTCATTCTTCTGCAATTTCTGCCCGCTTTAGTCTGATGTCTGATGTCTATAGTCTACTGTTTGAATCACAGGTAATCCTTCTTCACTTAACTTTATTTTATAATAGCATATTTTATAGGAATTGTAAAGAAAAATTAAAAATTTATTGACAATAACATAATTAATGGATATAATTTAATCAAAAGGAGTAATACTTAATGGAAGAGCTTAATCAGATAGAAAAAGAAGAGTTAGCTAAACGGATAAAATGGCTGATAAATATCAGATGGGTAGCCGCTACATTCCCATATTTTATATTTGTTTTATCTGCACAGCGTGGCGAGGTACAAATTGGCTTTCCTGAAATTTTTCCTTTAGTTGAATATGCACTTAATATATTTTATATCATAATGGTTCGATTAAAAAAATGTTTACGATTTATTGCCTATTTCCAATTAATTGTAGACTTACTTCTTATTACCGCAGGGGTACATTTTACAGGTGGCCTGGGCAGTTGGTTTGATATATTTATCTATTTTATAATCATTATTGCTGCCCGGGCTCTACTATCATTACGAGCAAGTATTATCTTTGCAGGTCTGAGCAGTATTTTATACACCACTATTATTAGTCTTGAATTCCTCGATATTTTACCACCAATATCTATCTTAGCATTTAAAACTCCTTTACCTGAAGATGTTGAATATTTTATCACCTCGGTAATTGTGCGGGTAGTATTTTTCTTCTGGATTGCTATCATAGCAGGACATCTGGCAGATATTATTCGCAAAAGGAGTGAAGAATTAATGGAGTCAAACATCAGGTCTGAAAGATTAGAAAGAACTAATAAAGAACTTGAAGAACTAAATAGAATGAAATCAGAATTTGTCTCTATTGTCTCGCATGAACTTCGGACACCTCTTACTACTATGAAAGAATTTGTCTCACTTATCTTAGATGAAATTCCAGGTAAGATTAATAAAGAACAAAATGAGTTTTTATCTATTATTAATGAGAACATTAATCGTTTAGCTCGATTAATTAACAATATGTTGGACCTATCAAGGATAGAATCTGGCAGGATGGAATTAAATCGTAAGGAAATTGATATAACTACTGTTGCAGAACAAGTAATTAAATTCCTACATGCTCAAGCAAAAGAGAAAAACATTTTAATAGAAAATTTATTACCTGCGGATTTATCTGTATATGCGGATATGGATAAAACCTCACAAATATTGACAAATCTTGTAGATAATGCTATTAAATTTACTCAAAAAGGTGGTAAGGTAACTATAGAAGGTAAAAGGGTAAATAATCAGGTACAAATTAGTATAATCGATACCGGGATAGGTATAGCAAAAGAGAGTATTCCCCAGATATTTGAGAGATTTCAACGGATTGAGCTTCTTGCTGACCAACAAGCACGAGGTACTGGTTTGGGACTAAGTATTTGTAAAGCACTTATTGAAATGCATCATGGTAAAATATGGGTAGAAAGTGAAGTAGGCAAAGGAAGTAATTTTACCTTTTCTTTACCTGAATTTGATGAAGATATATTCTTTAAAAATGCTTTGACGCAAAAATTTAACCGTGCTTTGCGAAATCAATTGTTTTTATCATTATTTATAGTAAGTATAGAGAGTGAATCTGGGGCGATTGATGGAATATTACAAGATGTAGAAAATGTAGTCAAAGAGATATTACGAGGGGAAACAGATGTAATTATAGGAATAAAAAAGAATAAATCGGTTCTCATTCTGTCAGAAGTAAACAGTAAAGATGCCTTGTCAATAAAAAATAGAATATTAAATGCATTAGTAGAACATGAATTTTTAACTCAAGAAGGTAAACATATCGATGTAACTATAAACTTAGGAATAGCTACTTATCCTGATGATGCGACTACTAAAGATGAATTGATGGCTAAAGCAAAAGAAGATTCGAAAAGGAGAAAACACCATGTCCAAAATATTAGTTGTAGATGATGACACAGAGCTTGTTGAAGCACTTAAGATTAGATTAGAAGTAAATAATTATAAAGTAATGACTGCGTTAAATGGGATAGAGGCATTAGATAAGGTATATAAAGAAATGCCTGATCTGGTACTTTTAGATGCCTGGCTGCCTAAGATGAGTGGGTGGGAGGTCTGCCGTAAGATTAAAGAAAGTGAAGAACTTAATTCTATTAAAGTGATTTTTCTTACTGCTCGGACAGAACTGAGTAATAGATTAATAGCCACTCAAATACTAAAGGCTGATGGTTATATCACTAAACCATTTAAATCAGAAAAGTTAATTGCTACAATAAAGGAAGTGTTAGAGGAAAATGTCAAAGAAAAAGGTATTAGTAATAGATGATGAGCCTTTCCTGGTTAAGGCATTAAAAATCAGACTGGAAATGTCAGGATATGAGGTAATTACTGCATACGATGGATTAGATGGATTGAATAAGGCAATAGAAGAAAGGCCTGATTTGATTCTCCTTGATGTGATGCTGCCTAAAAAAAATGGCTATCAGATATGTCAACGCCTAAAATCTGATGAACAATACAAACATATTCCTATTGTTATGTTAACTGCTAAGGGACAGAAGAGTGATAAAGAATGGGGAGAGCGCACAGGGGCAGATGTCTATATTACGAAGCCTTTTGATGATAAAGAATTATTAGCAAAAATAAAGGAATTATTGGGAGAATAGATGAGGTAAAGTCAAAAATCATAATGAATATATTGCTGTGATTCAGACACTGGACATCAGACACCACTGAAATTTGCAGGAATATGGGATTATGGAATGGGCTATCAATATTTAATTGGAGTAGTTCAATGAATACAACTCAAATTCAAACTAATTCTTTACAACAGACAATTGTTATTAAAAATAAGTTAGGGTTACATGCGCGAGCTGCGGCTGCTTTTGTTAAGATAGCACACGAGTTTCAATCAAAAATTCACCTTAAAAAAAATACTAATCCAGGTTGGGTGGATGGTAAAAGTGTTTTAAGTATCATGACATTAGAGGCATCATCTGGTAGTCAAATAATAATCAGTGCACAAGGACCTGATGCCAAACAGGCTTTAAATAAATTAATACAATTAATAAATGATAAATTTGGAGAGAAAGAATGACTTCTTCTATGGTAAAACTTAAAGGTGTAATTGCTTCACCAGGAGTAGTAATTGGTAAAGCTTATTTATTAGATATGGCTAATCTGCATGTAACTCGTAAAAGAATTCCTCCTGAGGAAATAGATAAACAATTAAGAATTTTATAGAGGCTGTCTCACGCACCGAAAAGGAGATTATGAAGGTAAATTAATAAACTATATAGAATGAAAAAAAATAGGGCTTCACGAAATTCCCTCACCCAAATATTATAGTTAATTGACAATTATCAATTAGCCATTATCAATTCACAATTAATATTTGATGTTGACAAAATGTAAGCGTTCAGGTGGTGTAACAAAAGGAGATGTGGAGATTAAGGAGATAGGGAGATATTATTAAAAAATTGAAATTAATAGAAACTAATAGAAATTTATGGAAATTTGTTGTTTTCCACAATCAA
>JBFLYA010000057.1 GCA_040757115.1 bacterium
TGTGGAAAACAACAAATTTCCATAAATTTCTATTAGTTTCTATTAATTTCAATTTTTTTAATAATATCTCCCTATCTCCTTAATCTCCACATCTCCTTTTGTTACACCACCTGAACGCTTACAAAAACCACTAAGGCACTATAAAAACATCAAGAAACTTTAAGGAAATAACTATAGAAATACAATAATAAAAAATTAATTTTAATCCTGTTCATCTGCGAAAATCTGCGTCCCATAACCTATTTTCAGGGGAAAAAATGATTTTAGCGATTGATAAGATTTATAAGGTAAATTTAGGAGTAAAAAAGAAGGAGAGAATTTTAGTCTTTACGGATGGGTTACAAGAATTGGAAGAATGTGCCAGACTGGTTAGTGAGCGTGGGAAATTTCTTGGATTTGATGTTTCGTTTTTAGTTTTTGAACCAACTGGTGGACATGGAATTGAGCCGCCAATTGAAGTCTGGGAAACCGCATTTGGTAAAAACATTGTCAACCACTTAAAAAAAGAAAGATTACTTGAGAAATTATTAAAAAAAGAGGTTTTGCCAGAGGATTGGCATTTCCCTCAACAAATAGTTGCAGATAAAAAAGGCGAGGTCGTAGATGTCATCATTGCCTTATCCTACTATTCGACTTCACATACGAATTTTAGAAAATTACTAACCCTCAATGCCGGCACTCGATATGCCAGCCTACCTCTTTTTAACCCGGATATGTTTTTAGGAGCAATGGATGTAAATTGGAAAGAAGTGGAGAAAACTACACTCGCATTAAAAGAAATAATTTCTACGGCGATTATGGCTGAAATCTCTGCTCCTAACGGGACATCATTAAAACTTAATTTAGAAGGAAGACAGCCGTTTGCCGATACAGGAATATTGACTAAAAAAGGCTCTTTTGGTAATTTGCCGGCGGGTGAGGTTTTTATCGCTCCTGTTGAGGGAAAAACAGAAGGTAAATTGGTTGCTGAAGGGATTGTTTTTGAGATAAAAAATGGTCAGGTAGAGAAATTTTACGGAGAGAAAAAAACGAGATTTGAGGAAATTTTCAGTAAAAATGAATTGAATAGAAATATCGCTGAGTTAGGCATTGGCACCAACCCAAAGGCAAAAGACCCAACCAATGTTTTGGAGGCTGAAAAAATCTCAGGCACAGTCCATATTGCCCTGGGTGATAATAGTGGTTTTGGAGGTAAAATCTCTACACCATTTCATGAAGATTTTGTGGTATTTTCTCCAACGCTAAATTTAGTCTCAAAACAGGATAAAATTACAACGATTTTAGCCAATGGTAAATATTTACCCTTGACATAATGAAAATATGCGTGTATAATATATACAGAAGACAGCGAAGAGTGATAATTCACAATTCACAATTGACAATTCACCATTCACCATTTTAAGGAGAGTTAAGGAAGAAATTGTGAATAGTGAATTGTGAATGAAAGTTAAGGATGCGAATTGTGAATGAATGTAACATTGTCCAGTAAAACTTATGGGTAAAGATAAGGATATAACTGGGGGGATGTAGCTTGGCTGGATTTATTCCAGATGAAATAATTGAAGAAGTTAGAAATCGAACTGATTTGGTTGATGTCATTTCTGATTATGTACTTTTGAAGAAAAGTGGCGAAAATTATAAGGGATTGTGCCCTTTTCATAGTGAAAAGACGCCATCTTTTACCGTCAATCCTCGTAAAGGAATATTCCATTGCTTTGGCTGTGGTGTAGGAGGAAATATTTATTCCTTTCTAATGAAGATGGAGAAGATGGAATTTGTCGATGCCGTTAAACATTTAGCCGCTCGATGTGGTGTGGCAATACCACAATTTCAACCTTCTAAACAAATTCAAGAAATAGATACCCTGTATAAAATTAATGAGTTAGCCTCTAAATTCTATGAACAACTTTTATGGTTACCAGAAGGGCAAAGGGCTTTAGATTATTTAAAAAAAAGGAAACTGACTCCACAGACAATAAAGAAATTTAAGTTAGGATATGCACCTGATTCCTGGGATAGACTATTGAATACCTTAAAAGGTTATCCACAAGACAAGATTTGTCAGGTAGGGTTAATATTACCCCGCGAAGGAGGAGGATATTACGATAGATTTAGAAATAGAATTACATTTCCCATTATAAATTCCTTTAATAAAATAGTTGGTTTTGGGGCACGGGTTTTAGATGATTCCTTACCTAAATATGTCAATTCGCCAGAATCACCTATTTATTATAAAAGTAAGATATTATATGGGTTAAATTTTGCAAAAGAACCTATTCGCAAAGCGAATGCGGCAATTATTGTTGAAGGATATATGGATGCCATTTTGTTATCCCAGGCAGGATTTGAGAATGTAGTGGCAGTGGCAGGAACAGCTTTTACTCAAGACCAGGTTGGATTATTAAAAAAATTTGGTGAGAAAGCATTTGTGTTATTTGACCCGGATATCGCTGGCATTCAAGCAACATTACGCGGGTTAGATTTATTAATCGAACAGGAAATAGAGGTAA
Organism: bacterium; assembly: GCA_040757115.1. Taxonomy (NCBI): domain Bacteria; species bacterium. The sequence continues at coordinate 2,511 of JBFLYA010000057.1, forward strand.
AGGTAATTTCTTTACCGCCAAAATTAGACCCCGCAGATTTTATCAGCCAGTTTAGCACACAAGAATTCTCAAAATGCCTCCAAAACGCTGAGAATTTGTTAGATTATCAATTTAAACAACATATTGCCACTGCGGATATTAATATTGCGGCATCTAAAATAAAGGCTTTAGAAAATATTCTACCAACTATTTCAAAAATAACTAATCTCATTCAAAAACGAGATTTTATCAAAAAAGTTGCTGAAGGACTTAGAATAGATGAAGAAATAATCTTATCTGAACTTAAAAAAGGACAGAAAAAAGCACCTGTCTCAACTTCAGAATATATTACCAAACAAGAAGAAGGAGTGGTATTAGCCGAAAAAGGGTTAATTAAATCTATGTTAGAAAATGAGGTATGGGCTAAACAAATATCCATCGAACTTAATCCTGATGATTTCTCAAATACTCAATGTCAACAGATAATTAAGATAATCGTTGAACTCCTTAATCAAAAAAAGGCAATTAGTCCACCGCAAATAATTGATTTAGTAAATGAAAAAGCAAAAGATTTAATTACTTACCTTTTACTTCAAAAAGACTTTGGCGTAGAAAAAGAAAAACTAATTAATGAATATATTAAAAAGATAAAAGAAAATAATCTAAGAAAAAAGAAACTTGAAATCCAAAAAGCAATTGCCCAATTAAAAGAAGATAACGAGGAATTGTTACGGCAGTATCAGGAGTTAGATTCTCAGATTAGAAGTTTAAAATAAGGGAAGAAGGGAAGAAGGGGTAAGTTAACAAGTTATAGCGGTTATTAACTGGAAGTTTACATAGGATAATACCCATAAATAAGGCATGAGAATAATCGTTCCGTTAGGAACATAATATCGGTAGGAATAGATAGACAAATCAATCAGTTCCGTAGGAACGATATATTGGTAGAAATTTGTTAGGCATTTATGATTTTGGAGGAGATAACATTATGTCCATCCGTTGCTTGTTCGCCAGTGGGGTGAACAGATAATAGGGCTTCACGAAATTATAAAGTAAGTAATCGGTTAAATGGTAACTGGTAACTAATTACCATTCACCAGTTACCAATTACCAAAAATAAGGAGTCTGCTTATGAAACTCAAAGAAAAAATTTATCACGCGATGACAATGATGAAAAGTGATGAATTATGGTTATTGTATGAGCAAATACAACTCATTCAACATCTTAAGCAAATTTCACGACCACAAAAAAACCGGATGACGATTGATGATATTTTAACTATGACCAGTTCTTCACACGAATGTTGGTCTGAGGCGGTAAAAGAAGACCGAATGGAACGGATATGAATTATTATTTCGATACCTCAGCATTAGTAAAGATTTACCATCGTGAAGACGGAACAGACAGAGTACTTGTTATCTATAAAGGTGATGAGCCAATTGCAATTTCTGAGTTAAGCCGTATCGAATTCATAGCCACCGTAATGCGAAAATATCGTGAGCAGGCAATTACGCTCGACACACTTCAGTCGCTCCTAACAAAATTTGTAAGCGTTCAGGTGGTGTAACAAAAGGAGATGTGGAGATTAAGGAGATAGGGAGATATTATTAAAAAAATTGAAATTAATAGAAACTAATAGAAATTTATGGAAATTTGTTGTTTTCCACAATCAATTTCTACCTATTTCTATAAATTTCAATCTATTTCTATTATCTTATCTCCATATCACTCTTATCTCCTTATCCCCTTTCTTACACTTTTGATATATAGCCTGAACGGTTACGAAAGTTTTGTAGTATCTCAAAAGGGTAATCGTGCAGACAAAGTTTAGTGGCAATTCTCCCCGCCGCCGCTGAACTCAGCGTTAACTTCTTTTCTTTATAAAGGAGGCGATAAGGATTGAAAAAAAATCAGTTTGTAGATGAAATTGAGCAGATTATTGAATCAGGTAGGGTAAAAGGAGAATTAACTTATGATGAGATAAATGAGATGCTTCCGGATGATATTAGTCCAGAACAAATGGAGAATCTTTTTTTTCAATTAGCCGAGCAAGGAATATCTATCGTAGATGAATTTTTGCCTGAAAAGGATGAAGAAGGCAAAAAACTATCATTTGAACTTCCAGAAACAGAAGGATTTGTTGAAGACCCGGTGAAGGCTTATTTGCGAGATATAGGGAAAGTAAATTTACTTTCATCAGAAGAAGAAATTAAAATGGCGATGAAAATGGAATTAGGATGGGAAAAACTAATAGCGGCGGTTTTAGATAGTAGTATAATTATACAGGAATTACGAAAAATTGCCATTCGATTAGATAGGGGAGAAAGAAGAATTAGTGAGAATATTGAAGGTGGAGAGCAAGATGAATTATCTCCAGCAAAAAGAGCCCGTCTGGCAACACAAATTAAAAATTTATTGAATAAGATAGATAAAGAAACTGATTTAAAAAGAAAAGAAAGAATTAAAAGTATTTTACAAAAGGCGAATCTTCATCGAAATTTAATTCAAGGAATTGCAAATAAGATAAAGAAGATAATACAAAATATTTCTGAGATTAAAGGGAAAATAGATGAATATGAAAATAGATTAAAGGATATATCTGATGAGAAAAAAATTGATGAAATAAAAACCCAGATTAAGAAGTACCATAGAAAACTGAAACAAATTGAAACTGAGATTATGGATGATTCCATTGAAAAATTAGTTGAGATTGGTGAAAAGATTAAGGAAGGCGAAAAATTAATAGAAGAGGCTAAAGAAGAAATGGTAAGTGCAAATTTAAGATTAGTCGTGAGTATTGCTAAAAGATATATTAATTGGGGATTATCTTTCCTTGATTTAATTCAAGAAGGGAATATGGGATTAATTAAGGCTGTGGAAAAATTTGAATATAAGAAAGGATATAGATTTTCTACTTATGCTACCTGGTGGATTAGGCAGGCAATTACACGAGCTATTGCCGACCAATCAAGAACTATTCGCATCCCGGTGCATATGGTTGAGCAGATAAATAAGGTGGTTAAGGAATCAAGACGATTGATACAGAAATTAGGTCGCGAACCTCTACCAGAAGAAATATCAGAGGGATTAGATTGGCCAGCAAATAAAGTGCGGGGTATTTTACGAATTGCTCAAGACCCAATTTCTTTAGAAACACCAATTGGAGAGGAATCAGATAGTCATTTAGGTGATTTTATAGAAGATAAATCAGTTGAATCTCCTGTAATTGCAACTACTTTTGCCTTACTACAAGACCAATTAAGAAAGGTGTTAAAAACACTTTCTCTTCAGGAAGAAAGGGTTCTACGATTACGATTTGGGTTAGAAGATGGTTCCCCGCGAACATTAGAAGAAGTCGGAGAAAGGTTTAATGTTACCCGGGAGAGAATTCGGCAGATAGAGGCAAAGGCATTACGAAAACTCCGCCACCCAACTCGAAGTAGAAAATTAAAAGATTATTTAGAGTAAAAGTAACTATTCAGCCACTGATTAACACGGATTAGCACGGATAAATAGCAGAGGGCAGAAGGCAGAGGACAACAGGAGAAAAACCCTTCAGCCTAATTACGGACATGGAAAACGGACACGATTCACGAATTTTCAGTGTTTCATCCGTGTCTATCTGTGGCTGAATAATTACACAGCAATTCTCGGTGAATTTTTAGAGACTGAATTCATCTATGTTGAGGAGAGATAGAGAAAAAAATTTTTCGTAAAGATTTTGAGAGGAAAATAAGGAATAATGAGTCTCTATCTAATTTTTCACCGAGAATTTCTGGATAATTACAGAAATTATTTGACAAAAATAACTATGTATCGTATAATTATATAGTAACTATTAACCAAAAGTTCACATTAGTATTGTTGATAGTTGATGGTTGATAGTCTATGAAACTATAAACTATAAACTATCAACCATCAACCCTGTTGCTATATCTGTTCTATGAGAAATTTTCGTTAATAACTACTATAGATGTGGGCCCATAGCTCAGCGGTTAGAGCTCCGGACTCATAATCCGGGAGTCCAAGGTTCGAATCCTTGTGGGCCCACCATTTACCAATTCCCAAAGATTGGGCGGTTAGCTCAATTGGGAGAGCGCATGCGTCACATGCATGAGGTCACAGGTTCAACCCCTGTACCGCCCACCAGTTACCAATATTTAGGAGATAGAGAATGAATGAGCAGATACAACTTTTAGTCAGCCTCCAAAATAAAGATACCGCTATTTTTGAATTAAATCAAATAATTAAAAATTTACCCACGAAGGTAGAACAATGGAAACAATCCTACCATGCCAGACAAAATGAATTGAATCAAAAAAGAAAAGATAAAGAAAATGTAGAAAAAGAACTAAGAACCAAAGAAAGAAGATTACAAACCATAGAAGATGAATTGAAAAAATTTAGAGCAAGAATATACGAGGTAAAAACACAAAAAGAAATGGTTTCTTTAGATAGTGAGATAGAAAAAGCAGAGGAAGAAAAAGGTATAGTGGAGGAAGATATTCTCAAACTGTTTGATGCAAATGATAATTTAGCTAATAAAATTAGTTCTTTAACCATTGAATTAGAAAAGGAATTAGTTGAACTTAAAAAGGAAGAGCAAGAAACTAATCGACAAATTGAATTAAATACCAATAAATTAAACTCTGTGACTAAAGATAGAGATGAGATATCTGAAAAGATAGCAAAAGAGACATTAGCACTTTATGAAAAAATTCGGGCACATAAAAATAATTTAGCTGTAGTTCAGGTTAAAGATAATGCCTGCCAGGGATGTTTTATAAAACTGCCTCCACAGGTAATCAATGAAGTAAAATCTGGTTCACATCTTGTTAGATGTGAAGGTTGTGTGAGAATCCTTTATTGGAAAGAATAACAGAAAGTTTAGTTGATAAATTGGTAAGTCAATTTATAATGAAGGAATGGCGTAATGGAGGTAAAATAGGATGAAAAAAGAAAAGACAACTCCAGTTCCAGAATTGGTGGAAAGATTAAAGTCTTTTCATCAAGAAGCAGTGAATTATACTGAAGAATTAAAAAAAACTCATTCATTACACGAAAGTGAGCAGGAACACCTAAAAAAGTCATATCAGGATTTTGAAAAGATTTATATCAATACTATTTGTACCTTAGCGGATGCTATTGATGCCAGGAGTAACTATACAAGAGGACATTCTTCAAGGGTAAGACATTATGTTGAAATGATGGGTAAAAAGTTAAATTTACCAGAAGATGAATTAAAAACACTTGGTATCGCCGCAACTTTACATGATATTGGTAGAATGGGAATTGATAATACTATCTGGGAGAAACCTGGTGGATTGACTAATGAAGAATATGAAGTGGTGAAACGCTATCCAGCTGAAAGTGCAGATGTCTTAGCCTCTGTTTCCTTTTTGGAGTTTGTTGCAAAAATAGTTCGGCATCATCGCGAAAATTATGATGGCACAGGTTATCCAGATAAACTTAAAGGAGAAGAAATACCACTTGGGGCTCGAATATTATCCGTTGCTGATGCCTTTGATGCAATGACATCAGAGCGTCCTTATCGTGAGCGAATTGACCCTGAAGTAGCCATAGATGAACTTAAAAATAAAGCAGGAACCCAGTTTGACCCAAAGGTGGTTGAAACCTTTATCTCTATCTGGGAACAGATGTATAGCTAAATAAGAAATAGCAGAAGCATATAGCAGAATCTAAGCTCGACTGGACGAATTAGGGTCACTCGTAACTGTTCACCGCACAGACGCAGAGAAAAAAATTAAAATCTATGGACGCTGGCTTGCCTGCTGAACATTCAGCAAGCAGGTCATAAGTATTTCTATGTCTGCATCAATAATCTTTTATGTTATCTGATTTATTTCCATATCTTCTCTGTTCCTCTGCGTCTCTGCGGTAAAGGACTACCTGAACGGTTACATAGAGTTTAGTGGCAATCCTCGCCGCCGCTGCTGAATTCTATCGGTGGACGCATGACTGATAACCGATTACCTTCCTATATTGCCGAAGTGGTGAAATTGGCAGACACGCCAGGTTCAGGGTCTGGTGGAGGTAACTCTGTGGGGGTTCGAATCCCCCCTTCGGCACCAAAAATTTTAGCCTACTTCTAACAGAATAGACCGTGATAAATTATTTGAATAAAATTTAAACATTCACCTCATCCCGGCAGTTATAGTAGTTATTAACGAAAATTTCTCATAGAACAGATATAGCAACAGGGTTGATGGTTGATAGTTTATAGTTGATAGTTTCATAGACTATCAACCATCAACTATCAACAATACTAATGTGAACTTTTGGTTAATACTTACTATACGATGTGTCTGGGGTATTCTACACATATAAAAAAACTTCTTGCAAGATTTAAAATATTGTGCTATAATTAAACTGAAAAAACATAAAAGAGAAAAAAGGAGGAAGAAAGAAGATGCGAGTAACAAAAACAGGTAACGAGGCAATGGCAGAGGCAATGCGTCAAATTAATCCAGATGTTGTCGCCGCATATCCAATTACACCCGCTACAGAAATAGTGCAGATATTTGCAAATTTTGTTGCGGATGGTCTGGTAGATACAGAATTTATTGCGGTTGAGAGTGAACATTCGGCAATGAGTGCTTGTATTGGTGCCTGTGCCGTTGGAGCACGAACAATGACTTCCACAGCCTCACAAGGACTGGCATTAATGTGGGAAATGCTTTATATTGCCTCAGGATTAAGATTACCAATTGTTTTAGCCGAAGTAAATAGGTCACTTAGTAGCCCAATCAATATTCATTGTGACCATTCAGATACTATGGGTGCTCGGGACGCGGGTTGGATTCAAATTTTTTGTGAAAATGCTCAAGAAGCCTATGATAGTCTTATCCAGGCCGTTCGGATTGCCGAAGAATCTCTATTACCAATAATGGTAACTACTGACGGATTTATTATCAGCCACGGGATGGAAACTATGGAATTGATTGAAGATAAAGAAGTAAAAACTTTTATTGGAGAGTATAAACCAAAATATACCGTCCTGGATATTGATAATCCGATAACTATGGGTGCGATAGACTTTACCGATTACTACTTTGAACATAAAAGACAAACCATTGAGGCGATGAGAAACTCAAAAGAAATAATTGCTAAGGTTAATCAAGAATTTGGGGCAAAATTTGGCAGACACTACGAATTCTTTGAAGAATATAAATTGGAAGATGCAGATATAGCTATTGTTGTTTTGGGTTCTACGGCAGGAACTTCAAAGGTGGTGATAGATGAATTACGCCAGAAAGGAATAAAGGCGGGTTTATTAAAACTACGCGTATTCAGACCATTTCCTGTTCAAGAAATAGCCCAGATTTTATCCAGAATACCTTGTGTGGCAGTGATGGACCGTTCCGACTCATTAAATGCCTCTGGAGGTCCTGTTTGGACTGAAATCCGCTCCGCTCTTTATGACTTCAATACCAGACCTAAAATGATTAATTACATTTATGGATTAGGTGGAAGAAACATTGGGTTAGAAATGCTCAGGTCGGTATTTGAAGACCTGAAAAATATCCTGAAGACAGATAAAATCGATAAGCAAATTCGGTATTTGGGAGTGAGGGAATAGAAATCTAAAATGTAACTATTTAACCATCTGAAGTGAATAACAGGACTCAAATTTATCTGAGACTGTTGACCAAATAAGAGGAGGTTTAATACAAGTGGCAACTTTAAAAGAATTATCTCATAAGAAAGAACTTTTATCTGGTGGACATCGAGCGTGTGCTGGATGTACCGAACCAATAGCCGTCCGACAAATATTAATGGCAACAGACACACCAATAGTGGTGTGTTGTCCAACCGGGTGTCTTGAGGTGACGACAACTATTTTCCCTTATACTGCCTGGCGGATGCCATGGATACATTCTGCATTTGAAAACGCGGCGGCAACCATTAGTGGAGTAGAAACAGGGTATAAAGCCCTTAAAAAAAGGGGTAAAATTGACAAAGAGATTAAATTTATAGCGATAGGTGGTGATGGTGGAACTTATGATATTGGTTTTCAATCACTATCTGGGGCAATGGAACGGGGACATAATATTCTCTATGTTTGCCTTGACAATGAAGCATATATGAATACTGGTATTCAACGTTCAAGTGCCACACCAAAAGGTGCTCATACAACAACTTCACCTGCAGGTAAAGTTATCCCCGGGAAAAAGACATTTCGTAAAGATTTAAGCGCGTGTATTGCCGCTCATAATGTTCCTTATGTGGCTCAATCTATTCCCAGTATGTGGAAAGATTTAACCAATAAGGTTCAAAAGGCATTAGCCGTGAACGGACCTACTTTTATCAATGTTCTGGTGCCTTGTAGATTAGGTTGGGGATTTCCACCTGAAAAGGCGATTGATATTGGTCGAGAAGCAGTTAATTCTTGCTTTTGGCCATTATATGAAGTAGAAAATGGCGAATGGAAATTAACTTATAAACCGAAAGAAAAAACCCCAGTAAAAGATTGGTTGAAATCTCAAGTAAGGTTCAAACACTTATTTAGACCGGAAAATGAGTCTATACTCCAGGAGATACAGACAGAAGTTGACCATAATTGGGAAAGACTTCAAAAATTATGTGAATTTAGTGTCGGACTTGTCTAACTGATTAGGAAGGTAAAGAAGAGGGGGAGACAATTAAAATGGAAGATGACAAATTTAAAAATAAATTGTTTTTCTCCATTGGTGAGGTAAGTCAATTAACCGATGTTAAATCTTACATTTTAAGATATTGGGAATCTGAGTTTGACTTATTGTCACCTGAAAAAACTGAAACAGGTCAAAGAAGGTATCGAAAAAAAGACATAGACTTGATTTTAAAAATAAAGGACTTATTATATAAAGAAGGCTATACAATTGCTGGTGCTAAACGATATTTAAAAAGAAAACAATTTAAAGAAGAAGGAAAATTTATTGAAATAGAAAAAGATTATTTAAAAAAAGAACTTATGGAGATGTTAAAGATAATGGAGAAGAAGTAAGGGAACAAGTTAATAAGTTATAGCACTTATTAATCGAAATTTGACATAGATATAGCTATGAAATTCCAAATCACAAATTCCAAATTCCATTTAGTGAATTAGTGAATTAAGCGAATTAGCGAATTAGTAAAATCTAATCTCTAATTCACTAATCTCTAATTCGCTTTTTGGTATGTGGAATTTGGTGCTTGGGATTTGGGATTTTTTTACTTATCCACTCTGAGTAAAGTTTTGACTAATAACTGCTATATGACTTTATTCTCCCCTCGCTTCGCTCGGGGAAAACAAGGCAATGGAGACGGATGCTCCTTCGGGGCACCGCTCATCGCCGCATTAGGCACTTGAATTCGAGAAGAGGAGAAAAAAAGGATGAGAAATAAATACACAGCAATAATTCGTAAAAGCAAATTTGAATATGTTGCTGTATGTTTAGAATTGAATGTTTCTGCCTGTGGAGAAGATCTTGCTGATGTAGAGAAAAACCTAAGAACGGCAATAGAATTGTATGAGGAAGATATAAGAAAATATCCAAAAACAGTTGTGTCTTCTATTTCTCCTGAGGAGTTGATAGAGTTTTTGAAAGATACAGAGCCTGAATGGTATAAAGAGCCCAAGAAGGGTCTGATATTAAGACCTCTTGAGGTACATGAGGTTCCATCATATGCTTAAGATACCTGCTCTTTCCAGTAAAGAACTTGTCAGATTATTGGAAAAAGGGGGAGTAGTATTTGTCAGACAGGGACCAACAGACCATGCTATATATTCAAGGATAGTTGAAGGAAGAAGATATTCTACTCCTGTCAGGCTCATTTTAAATCACGGGGCGTAGCGCAGCTTGGTTTAGCGCACCAGCATGGGGGGCTGGGGGTCAGCGGTTCGAATCCGCTCGCCCCGACCAGGTAATTTATCAACTTATCCGGGCTGTAACTATAGTTTGTTTAAAGTTTGAATAAAGGGTTGATAGGCAATACCTTTTTCCGTAATAATTGCTTTAATAAATTTATTCGGGGTAACATCAAACGCGGGTGAATAAACATTTATTCCCTCAGGTGCAGTTCTTTTACCAAATCCATAAGTAATTTCGTCTGCTTCTCTTTCTTCTATGGGAATTTGTGAGCCATCTTCTAATGACAAGTCAATTGTAGATGTAGGCGCAACAACATAAAAAGGAATATTATGTTCTTTGGCTAATACTGCCACGCCATAGGTACCAATTTTATTAGCTGTATCGCCATTTTGGACGATTCTATCCGCACCAACGATAACGAGATTGATTTTCCCTTGTTTCATTACCATTGCGGCCATATTATCACAGATTAATGTTACATCAATTCCTGCTTGCATTAATTCCCAGGTAGTTAATCTTGCACCTTGTAATAAAGGTCTTGTTTCATCTGCAAACACCTTAATTTTCTTACCTTGTTTTTGGGCCGTGTATATAGCCGCAAGTGCCGTTCCTATGCCACCGGTGGCTAATGCCCCAGCATTACAATGAGTAAGAATCGTATCACCATTTTTTATTAATGAGGCACCATATTCACCCATCTGGCGGCATTTTTCTCTATCATCCTCATGAATTGATTTAGCCTCTTTTAATAACGCCTCTTTTAATTCTGAGCCTTTATGATTTTTCGCACATTTCGCCATCCTTTGTAATGCCCAAAATAGATTAACTGCCGTTGGTCGAGTGCTCTCCAGAAGTTTAATACTCTGTTCTATTCTATTTACACCCAGGACAACGCCATAAGCCGCGGCAACACCAATAGCTGGTGCCCCTCGGACCCGTAATTTTTTTATTGCCTCGGCGACTTCATCCACAGTGCTACATTCTAAATAAACCAGTTCCTCTGGCAATTTCGTCTGGTCTATAATCTTTAATTTATCATCTTCCCATTTAATCGTTTCAACTATCATAACCACGAATATTAACATAAAAATTGGGATTTGTCAATTTTTTTATTCTGACCGAAAAATAGACATAGGATAGAAAAAAACGATAAAACCCCTTGTATTTTGATGAGTTTTGTGATATAATTATTATAACCACAATGGTTAAAAAAACTGTAACCGTTCAGGTTCCTCCAAATATCAAAATGCAAAAAGCAAATATAAAAATTACATATCAAAATGTAAAATTATCTCTTTCAGCGTTAAAATACTTGAAGTCCTTTTTGAAATTTGATTTGTAATTTTGCATTTTGATATTTGATTTTTGATATTTATTTGTTGTTTCCCCCAAATCCTATTTTGCAGAATCCTATACACCAACTGAACAGTTACAAAAAACTGGTAATGGGGTAATGAGATAGAAAGAGAGAAGTTGTTTGAATTTGAGGGGATTGAGAGTGATTTAAGGGGGAGTCCGCTGTCTGCGTTGCTGAGGTAAGAGGCAAAAAGACAACCAAGCCCCAAAACAGGATATTTTTGTCAGTCGTACTATGTCAAACGGGTTAAAAAATGCCTTTATACAGGATAAAGAGGAGTATGACCATTTCTATGTCTATTTTTCGGTTTCAAAAAATAATTGTTGACATTTGTTTAACACTATGGTATATATATCTCAAAACCCTATATCACCGGGCTATCGAGTCCCTATTAAAAAATCTTAATTTGTGCCGTTGTTGAGTATAGATTCATTGATACATTAAAAAAAGAATTTCTCGATAAAGGAGATTTACTTTACGGTTCATTTGCCACTGGAGAAATTCACCAAGGAAGCGATATTGACATGGTCATTGTAGGTGAATTTAAGGGTAAGATATTTGAGCGGATAGAAAAGGTGCTAAAACTTACTGATTTACCTATCGAGCCGCTTGTCTATTCTGAAAAGGAATTCCAGCAAATGAAGGAAGGCAATCCCTTCATAAAAGAGGTCATAAAGAGGGGGAAGATTTGCTATGCCAGAGAATGAAAAAAACCAATCAGACTACCAATCAATAATGTTAGCCGCACTTTTGCATGATATTGGCAAATTTATGCAAAGGGCAGAGGTTAAACTGAGTGCCCAGTCAGAAAGGATGAAGGAATACTTATGCCCTAAACATAAATAATGGATAGTGTGTAGTTTTCCCTCCCAGTCAGTCAGAAAGGATGAAGGAATACTTATGCCCTAAACATCCACCAAAACATCCCAATGATGATGGTTATTCCCACAAACATACCCTCTGGACAAATGAATTCTTTGAACCTATAGTTTCAAACCTACCTCCTGAAATCAATAAAACCGATGTAGTTAACCTATCAAGCTATCACCATAAGCCAGCCACAGATCTACAGACAATAATTCAAGAGGCTGATTGTTTATCTGCTGGTGTAGATAGAACAACCAACGATGAAGAAGATGAGCAGTTTGGAAAAGATGCTTACAAAAAGAGAAGGTTACGAGCGATATTTGAACAGATTGAATTAAATTATCCTCTGAAACGAGACGAGAAAGGTAATCTAAAAAATATTTATCGTTACGAACTATTACCATTAAACTTACAAAAGCAAACTATCTTTCCTAAAAAACAGAGTAAACTTAGTCCACCTGAAGGTGAACTTTTAATAAATGAATATAATAACCTCTGGAAAGGGTTTATTAAAGAATTTAACCAGCTACCTGTTGACAACTTTGACCTCTTCTTTAACTCCCTTTATTATCTTCTACAAAAGTACACCTGGTGTATCCCTGCTTCAACTATTGACTTCCCAGATGTATCCTTATTTGACCACCTAAAGACTACTGCGGCTATCTCCGGATGTCTTTATAAATACCATTTACAAAATGAATCTTTTAATGAACAATCTATTAAAAATAGAGATGTAGATAAGTACCTTTTGGTTTGTGGGGATATAAGCGGAATCCAGCAATTTATTTACAAGATTTCCTCCAAAGGAGCGGCAAAGGGATTAAAGGGAAGGTCATTCTACCTACAGATACTCCCAGATGCTATTGCTCACCATATCCTGCATAACACAGGGTATCATATAGTAAATCTGCTATATTCTGGTGGTGGTAAATTCTATCTCTTGTTAGACCCCAACTCTGAAAACACCTTAAAGGATATTGGTAAAGAAGTTAACACCTATTTGTTGGAGCAATTTCAGGGAGGCGTATATCTTGCGTTAGGATGGTGTCATCTTAAAGGGAGTGATTTTGCTAAAAGGGAGAAGGTGGAAAGTGAATTTTATCTAAAATGGCAGGAATCTACCCGGGAGGCAAATAAGAAAAAAAGGCAGAAGTTCTCAGAATTTCTATATAATGAGGTTTTTGGTATTTTTGGTGAAGGAGCTGAAACGAAAACCTGCGAGATATGTAAAAACGAAATAGTTGAGAATGAAACAAAATGTCCTGCTTGTGTCCTAAACGAAAAGATTGGGACAAGATTGGCAAAAGTAGGTAGAGGATTTATGTTAGAAACCTATAACCAGGAAAAGGAAATTGATGAAGAGGGCTTTATTTTTGAACTATTAGGAATAAAATACTATCTTATCTCCAAAGATGAGATAAATAATATCAGATCTGAACATGCAATGCTTTATACCATAAATACTACTGATATGTCCTTTATAAGGAAAGATATTACCTCTGGCTTCAAATTTATTGCTGGGAATTTCGCTCCTTCAGATAAAGAGGGAAATATTTTAACCTTTGGTGAATTAGCACAAAATTCCTCTGGTGGCTTAAAGAGATTAGGAATATTAAGAATGGATGTAGATAATCTTGGTCAGATATTTATCAAAGGCTTGGGCAAGAAGGCTTCTATATCACGGGTAACTGAACTTAGTAGAAAATTGGAACTTTTCTTTGGGGGGTATCTGAATGAAATTGTCCAACAACAAAGTTATGACAATAAGGTTTATATCGTATATTCAGGTGGAGATGATCTCTTTATAGTAGGGGCATGGGATGTAATGCCTGAATTGGCAAGAGAGATACAGCAAGAATTTAAAACATTTACTTGCTCAAACCCTAATATTAGCTTATCTGGAGGTATTACCTTAATCCCTGGGAAATATCCCATCTATAAAGGTGCTGAATTAGCAGGGGAATCTGAAGAAGATGCAAAGAATTACAAAAGAAACGGAAAAGAAAAAGATGCGTTATCTTTCTTAAATACAGTAGTAAGCTGGAATGAATTTGAGGTAGCTTATGCAATTAAAGATATGCTGGTAAAATCTATAAAAGAAGGGAAAATAGATAATCTTTCCGGAGAAAATGTGTATCTAAAAAAGGGAATACTTGAACGATTGAGGCAAATTTATTTACTCTATCAGAAGAATAAAAATTTCTGGGAAACCAGGCAAACACAGATTAGTCAACAAGAAATGCAAGAAAGAATTTACTACAACCAATGGTTATGGATGATGGTCTATTCCTTAGAAAGATATAGAGAACAGAATAAATTGTTTCAAGAGGAGGTGAGTCAGCTTATCCATGCTATCCTCGGTAAAGAATTTAACGGAATAAAGTCTGACCGCGAGGTCATTGATTTTATCAACTTACCTGCCCAGTGGGCAGAATTTTTAGTTAGAGAGGAGGGATAACCGTGCAAAATCAGGAAAGAATCTGGACAGAGCAACAGATTGAACAAATTATTAATGGTGACACAAAACAATTGGTGGCTACTGCAGAGAAGTTGGGTAAAGATTTGTGTGATAAGAAGGATGAGAGGGGTAATATTTTGTCTAAGGGAATGACCAAATCACAGATTAGGAATATCTTTAATTCTGTTAAGCAGATGGAGATGAAAGGCTTCAATCCAAAAGATCTGTTATTGCTAAAGCCTAAACTGGCTTATGCTGCAGTTCGACCAGGAGCGACAAACGGAACCAGAGTGATTAAAGATATTCTTACTAAAGCAATTGATAAGGTAGGTGATGACGCTAAAAAATTTGATAATTTCTGCAACTTCTTTGAGGCTATCCTGGCTTATCACAGAGCCGCAGGCGGAAAATAAAAGGAGGTGTTTTGAAGATGGATAACGATTTTAAATTACTCAAGAAGATATTTATAACTGGCACAATAGAGGTAAAAACAGGGCTTTGTATCGGTGGAAGTAGTGTAGGATTAGAGATTGGAGGCGCAGATAAGGTTGTGGTAAGAAACCCCATCAATAATCAACCCTATATCCCAGGCTCATCACTTAAAGGAAAGATGAGAAGTTTATTAGAAAGATTTGAGGGGAAAATGAGTATTAAAGAGAAAAAGGATGAAAAAGGCAACATCATTGGCGTGAGTGCTGAGCCTTGTGAATGTGGAACCTGTTTAATCTGCCAGATTTTTGGTCTTCCTGCAGAAAAAAAGGGAATGCCAGCCAGACTGATTGTTCGAGATGGAATGTTACAAAATCCCGAATTGCTTGAAAAGAGTAAATTTACTGATATGCCCTATGCTGAGATTAAAGCAGAGGTGGTAATAGATAGGATTACTTCTGTCGCTACACCAAGAACCTTTGAACGGGTGCCAGCTGGTGCAAAGTTTAATCTTAACCTTGTATGTAATATCTATAACGGTGATACAGAGTCAGATATCTTAAAGAAGATATTTGAATCACTTATCAAGGTTCAGGAGGATTATTTGGGAGGAAGTGGCACAAGGGGATATGGAGAGATAAAGATTACAATCAATACGCCACTAAAATATAAAGACCAAACTGTCTATGAAGGGGATAATAATCCAAAAAGTATACAAAATAATAGCCTTATCCCTTCTCAGCTTCTTTCGTGAGGAAATGGAAGATGGAAGATATAACCGCATATAAACTTGAGTTTAAAACACCATTACATCTTGGTCAGGAAGGGATTGGATTAGAAAAGACTGATATGATAATCCATTCAGATACCCTCTTTTCAGCTCTTCTCTCTTGTTGGAACCTATTTTATGCTGATGACTTGGAAAAGGAAATAATTAATAATCCACCTTTTATCATCTCTTCTGCTTTCCCCTTTAGTAAAGATGACTATTTTCTTCCAAGACCTATGATAAGGATAACCCTGAACCAAGAGGTTCAATCTAAGCAGATAAAAAAGATTAGATTTATCTCAAAGGGGCTATTTGAAAGGATAATTATAGGTGAGGAGGTCTTGTTCACGGAAGAAAATACTCTACAAGGTGGTTTATTCTGGACAGAAACACAAGACACATCTCAAGGAATATTTAAAAAGCGGGAGGTTCCCCGGGTAAGTATTGACCGACGAACAAATACCTCGGATATATTCTATTTTAATGAGCTGGTATTTACACAAGGTTGTGGTTTATTCTTTTTGGTTAAGTTCTTATCTCCCCAGATAAGACAAAAATTTGAAACGGTGCTAAACCTCATGGGAGATGAAGGAATAGGTGGTGATAAGCATCTGGGAAAGGGTGTATTTGATGTATTAAAGGATGAGCCGTTCAAATTAAACACACCATCACAAGCTAATCACTTTCTTACCCTCTCTCTGTTTCATCCTACAGAAGATGAGATAAAAAAAGGACTTCTTAATAATTCAAGCTATGAACTCATCCTTCGTAGGGGTTGGCTTCACTCTAAAGGTGCAATGAGCCTTAAGAGAAAAAGCATACGAATGTTTCTTGAAGGTTCTGTATTTAAAGAATTTGGCCAAAAGGGTTATGGCAATATCCCAAATGTCCTGGAAAAAAATGAGGAACTAGGGACTAACCATAATGTCTATCGTTATGGAATAACCTTTAATATTCCTATCAAAGTGAGGGACAATTATGAATAAATATAATATCTCTGTTTTAAGCCCAATTCATATTGGAAATGGAAATAAATTAAGCACGATAGATTTTGTCTATGACAATAATACCCTTTGGATTATTGACATTGAAAAGGTTATACTCGATGTTCAAGTTTTTGGATAGGACTCAATATGATAGAAGTTTTTGGCACGAATTAGCTAAATAAAGAAAGGTCTTTTGCCGATAGTAGAAATAGTGTGAAGACACGAAATTTACTATTCGG
>JBFLYA010000058.1 GCA_040757115.1 bacterium
GTGGAAAACAACAAATTTCCATAAATTTCTATTAGTTTCTATTAATTTCAATTTTTTTAATAATATCTCCCTATCTCCTTAATCTCCACATCTCCTTTTGTTACACCACCTGAACGCTTACTAAAATCGGAGTAACTATTCACCGCAGAAACGCCAGAGTTCGCAAGGACGAAATACTTCGATTATCATCCTAAAATGAGAGTATAAATGAACATATTCGGATATAAACAAGTTATGCGAAAGCTCCTGAGAGCTGTATTAAGAGGGGAAAGGAAAATACAGCGGGTAAGGAAAGATTATGGCCCACCGAGATTATCTAAAGACTTTTTTGATAAAAACCCGTTCAAGGAACTTTCTGCAGCAAGGATGTTATATTCTTTTCTTTTATACTCAGAATTGAACATAGACCAGTTCGCTTCGAAACTTGTAAGAATGTCCGTCGGAAAAAGAAGGGAAGAAGAGGCGAAGAGGATAAACAAAGAAACAAAACTCGAAAATCTAATAAAAATGATGGAGCAAAAGCCAGATCCCCTTAATCACTGGCTACTAAAGAAAAGGATACTCCGTTTCCGGAAATCTGCAGTCCCAAAACTTATTGAAAGCTTGAGAGATAATCGAGATGATACATTTGTCGAGATAGGTATACAGATAATTTACGAGTCCCAAATTGATTGTTCTTCCCAGCTTTTAGGAATTTTAGACTCAATAAAAGACCCTTATACTTTATCCCTGGTGTGCCTATTGTTAGGTCTTATTGGCCCAAAGGAAGCCCTACAACCTGTTTGGAATTATTATCATTTCCTGAAAGATAAATATTTCCAGGAGCAGTATGCTCAAGGACCCTTATTAGCATTATATGAGTTTAAAGAAAGATTGTAAGTATTCACCACGAAGGACACGAAGAAAATTAGGTAACCGTTCAGCCACGAATGTCACAGGTTAATTCGTGTCCATTTGTGGCTAATTTCTCTAATTCTCTGTGAACTCTGTGCCTCTGTGGCTGAACGGTTACAGGATTTGAAGTTATGGAGATTTTTAATCGGTCTGAGCAAAGAGTAGTCTTATTTCTTATTGCCTCAGCATTAATTGCCTCCGGGATTTTAATAGTAACGCATATCCAGGGAGAAAACGCACTCTCTAAGATTGAGGTCGTGCATTCTGCCTTTGAGGTTTTTTCAGAAGAAACAATACCAGATAAAGTCAATATAAATACTGCTTCATTAGAAGATCTGATGACTTTACCCAGGATTGGAAGTGTAACTTCAAATAGGATTGTTGAGTATAGAAGGATGCATGGCAAGTTTAAATCGGTCGAAGAAATAACTAAGGTTAAAGGGGTTGGTAAAAAAAACTTTGAAAAGATTAGGGGATTGATAACCGTAGGTAATGTAGAAAAATTTGCCTCTATCACCGTAACATTAAAGGAAAGAAAGAGAGATTCTTCTTCCTTAAAAAAACATCGAGCTATTGATGTTGGCTCTATAACAGTAGAAGGAAGTAAATGTCTATCAGAGAAGTTGAAAATCAATCTAAATACTGCCTCTATCGAAGAACTTGATAAATTACCCGGCATTGGTTCTGACATAGCCAACAGAATTATCGAATATCGAAATATACAGGGGGAGTTTTCATCAATTGAAGATATAACTAAGGTAAAAGGGATTGGGCAAAAGACATTTGAGAAGATAAAAGAGATGATAACAGTAGATAAGGAGAATTTGTAACTCAGATTTTATCCGAAAGCATTCATTATATTAGGGCTTCACGAAATTAAAAATTGGTAACTGGTAACTAATTATTGGTAATTGGTAACCAATTACCAGTTACCAATTACCAAATATAAAGAGGTGGAATTACCTTGAAGTTATTAACCTTTTTGCTTATTGTTTCCTGGCTTAATTTCACAAGTTGTGCAGGCACAAGACCATATCAGGTGAATAACTTTTTTATTGATGACGCTATACATAAGTTAAAAGAAAAACGGGTTGCTGTCTTACCTTTTGAGAATTTAACCAAAATAAAAGAGGCAACCCTTTTAGTTACAGATGAATTTAATCTACAGTTAGGGAAGATTGGACAGTTTGATTTAGTAGAAAGGATAAAGGTAGAAGAACTTTTTAAAGAACAGGATTTTTGCAAAGATAGGATTGATGAGGCAACTGCGGTTAAAATTGGCAAGATGCTTGGTGCTCACGCCGTTATCTTAGGAGTAATTACTAAATATACACCTTATGGACAGGATAAACAAGTAGCCCAGGCACAACAACCTTCACCACCAGTTATCATCGGAGACCATCGCTGTCATAAAGATAAAGAAGAAGATGATGAAGATGACTGGTTAGATACTATCATCGTTATCGGAGCGGTAGTTAGTGTTGTAGGTATTCTTTACATCCTTTTCCTTCAACCATCTGCGGAAGCAGGAATTAGTGTGAGGATGATTGATGTCGAAACAGGACAACAACTATGGCAAGCAAGAGATACTTTTAAAGGGAATAGACCATCTTTGAAAACATTAGTTAAGACAAGAGAAGAACGCAAGAGATTACGGAAAGATATTGATTTTTTAACTCAACATCTTTGCCAGAAATTAGCCGAAACTTTATTGATAAAATGAAAATCAAGGGAGGTTTAAAAATGGCTCAGCAGATAAAGAAAAAAATTTTCTCTCCAGATATTCAAAAGGCTATTAATTCATGGAAGGCTACTTGTGAAACCCTTTGTGACCATCAATTACTTAAGGATATAAAAGAGGGATTAGAGGATATTAAAACTGGAAAAGTCAGTCGGGTTTGGGATGATATTAAAAGATGTTCGAAGTAATCTGGACAAATAAGGCAAAAAAGTATTATGAAAAACTAAACAGAGATTTTCAAGAAAGATTTGAGAAGATGTTGGATATTCTGGAGGTAACGCCTTTTTATTATGGAAAATCTATAAAGAAACTAACAGGAGCATTAGAGGGCTTTTATCGGTTTAGAATAGGGAAATTAAGAGTCTTCTACATCATAGATACAAAGAATAAGAATGTTATTATAACTAATATGGATACAAGAGGAGATATTTACTAAAATCAAAGGAGGTAACTAAAGATGATTAAAGAGGCAATTGCAAAGGTTGTTCAAAATCAAAACCTAACGCAAGAAGAAACTGTAACCGTGATGAATGAAATTATGTCAGGCCAGGCATCGGATGCCCAAATTGCCAGTTTTATCACCGCATTACGCATGAAAGGTGAAACAGTAGATGAAATTACCGGTGCGGCTTGGGTGATGCGAGAAAAGGTTACCAGAATAAATGTCGAAGGTGATGTGGTAGATACCTGCGGCACGGGTGGAGATGGATTACATACATTTAATATCTCGACTATCTCTGCCTTTGTCGTTGCCGGAGCAGGAATTAAGGTAGCTAAACACGGTAATAAATCCGTTTCCTCAAAATGTGGTAGTGCAGATTTATTGACAGGTTTTGGAATAAATATTGAGGTATTACCTGAGGTGATAGAAAAATGTATTAAAGAGGTTGGAATTGCCTTTTTATTCGCTCCTAAACTCCATCTGGCAATGAAATATGCCATTGGTCCGCGAAGAGAAATTGGCATTAGAACCATCTTTAATATCCTGGGACCTTTGACTAACCCTGCCGGGGCTAAACGACAACTTTTAGGTGTTTATGATGAAAATCTAACCGAAACTTTAGCTAATGTTTTGAAAAATCTTGGTAGTAAGCGAGTATTTGTCGTTCATGGCGAAGAAGGGGTGGATGAAATATCTATTACCGGTCGAACTAAAATAAGTGAATTAAAAAAAGACGGAAACATCTCTACTTACTGGATTACTCCAGAGGATTTTGGGCTAAAACGAGCCTCCATAGACGAAATTAAAGGCGGTGAGACTCAAAAGAATTTAGAAATGGCATTAGCCGTGTTAAAAGGAAAAGATGGGGCAAGAAGGGATGTTGTCTTATTAAATTCTGCCTTTGGTATTATGGCTGGTGATAAAGCAAATACCGTTGAGGAAGGAATTGAGTTAGCTAAAAAATCCATTGATTCAGGATTGGCATTAGAAAAGTTAGAAAGGTTAAAGGAATTTACTTCACAATGATTCTAAAAGAAATACTTAAAGAGAAAAAAATAGAAATAGAAAAAAGAAAAATAATCAAGCCTATGGCAGAGATGAAAAAGATGGCTTACGATTTACCTAAAGATAGCAGAGGTTTTAAACGCGCTATCTCTTATCCGAGGGGCAAGGTAAAATTGATTGCTGAGATTAAAAAGGCATCACCAACAGAAGGGGTTATTTGCGAAGAATTCGACCCGGTGGCTATTGCCAAAATTTATGAGGAAAGCGGGGCAAAGGCTATCTCTGTGCTGACGGATGAAAACTTCTTTCAAGGCAATTTACAACATCTGAAGGCCGTTAAAGAAGCAACTCATATCCCTATTTTGCGTAAGGATTTCATTATTGATGAATATCAAATCTACGAATCAAAGGTTTGGGGCGCAAATGCCATACTTTTAATTGCCGATTGCCTACCTCTGGAGAAAATTAATAGTTTTTTAAACATAAGTCAAAGTTTAGGATTAGATGTTTTATTAGAGGTTCATAATTATGATGACTGGGATAAGGTTTCACAGGTGAAAACTGAGATTATTGGAATAAATAATCGTAATTTATATACATTTGTGGTTGACTTAAAAACTACTTTTATGCTAAAATTAATCATACCAAAGGAGAAAATAGTCGTAAGTGAAAGTGGAATAAAGACAAAGGAGGATGTTCAATTACTTCAAGAAAAGGGAATCGATGCGATTTTAGTCGGCACAACATTGATGAAAAGTGGAAATATAAAGGATAAGATTAAAGAATTGTTGTAAGCATATTCAGCATTCAGCTATCAGTTTATAGCACTTATTAATCGAAATTTGACCCAGATATGGCTATGAAATTCCAAATCACAAATTCCAAATTCCATTTAGTGAATTAGTGAATTAAGCGAATTAGCGAATTAGTAAAATCTAATCTCTAATTCACTAATCTCTAATTCGCTTTTTGGTATGTGGGATTTGGTGCTTGGGATTTGGGATTTTTTTACTTATTCACCCTGAGTAAAATTTTGACTAATAACTGCTATACGAATTGTTAAATTAAATCCGCTGGGAATTCTGTGGATTAAAAAAGGAGGAACTAAATTGCAAAAAGGAATAGGGATTATTGGAATAATCTTAACTCTTTGTATCATTGGTTTTTTATGTGTTTATTTTACCTCTAAAACCACACAACAAATGACTCAAGAAACAGGAGTTAAATTTATGGAGCGAACGGTTGGTAAAACCGCTGATGTTTCTACTCAGGCAAATTTAAACATATTGAGAGAGGCAATTATGCGATATTATAATGAACACCGTGTTTATCCGGATAGTCTGGATAGTTTTGGCGACCCACCGTTTATTCCAGGTTATCTAAGGAAAATACCATCAGCAAATCTGGGAATGAATGTCCCTTATAATATAAGAACAAGTGATAAAATAACTTATGGAAATAGTGTAACTAACACGGGTGGCTGGTTATACAATCCGGCAACAGGAAAGATTATGGTCAATTATGATGGCTTAGATTCTGAGGGAGTGAATTACACTACATATTAAAATGAATAAAGTAAGTATTGTTATCCCGGCTTATAATGAAGAAAAGAGTATTGGTGCTTTAATTGATACACTCCGCGAAAATATGCAGGGCTATGAGTATGAGATAATCGTTGTTGATGATGCCTCGAAAGATAAAACGGCTAATATTACTCAAGACAAAGGAACTTGTTTAATCCAACTTCCTAAAAATAGAGGATATGGTTTTGCGATTAAAACAGGTATTAAAAAGGCTAAATATGAAATCATAGCGATTATAGATGCGGATGGAACATATCCGGTTTCAGAAATGCCAATGCTAATTAATTCTATTGGTGAATACGATATGGTGGTTGGAGCAAGAAAGAAACAAAAAATCCCACTTATCCGCAGACCAGCCAAGTTTTTCTTAAATATGTTAGCCAACTATCTCACTGAGGCACAAATTCCGGACTTGAATTCAGGTATGCGTGTCTTTAAAAAAGATATTGCCTTGAAATTCTTTAATATATTACCTGATAGATTTTCTTTTACCATTACGATTACTCTGGCAATGCTCACAAATGATTATTTAGTAAAATTTATCCCCATAGATTACCTGCCGCGGGAAGGCAAATCTAAAATAAGACCGATTCGCGATACCTATAATTTTATCCTGCTTATTATTCGGACAGTGATGTATTTTAATCCTTTAAAGATATTTATTCCTTTGAGTCTGACACTATTTTTAATCGCAATGGTTGTTTTTTGCTATAGTTATTTTGTGCTTGATAAAGTGATGGATATTACTGTCATCGTTATTTTAATGACTTGCGTGCAAATCCTGGCAATTGGACTTTTAGCAGATTTAGTGGATAAAAGGAGTTAAATTGCCCGGTCTTACATCTTACCTTTTGCCATATTTATCCTTTAAGTGCTTCAGCGGTTCCTGTAATTTCTGCTATTTCCTTGGTAATAGAGGCTTGTCTTGCTCGGTTGAAAGAAAGCCATAACTCATTTATCATCTTTTTGGCATTAGTTGTCGCGGATTCCATCGCAACCATTCTTGCCGCATGTTCAAATGCCTGTGACTCTAATAGAATACGATGAAGTTGCACAACGATATGTTTTTCAAGCAGGGTATTTAATATCTCTTTTTTAGAAGGCTCATAGAGATACTCTGAGACTATTTTGGAAGAAGGAGGTGACAGGGGAATAATAGGCAGTAATTTTTCTCGAACTACTTGTTGTCTAAAAACAGATTTGAATTCATTATAGACACAAGTTATCTCATCTATTTCATTAGAGATGTATAAATCAATAACTCTTTTTGTTAGTCCTTCCGCAAATTTATAAGTAACCTGGTCAGGTGTAGGAAGTGTAAATGGTATATTGTAATCAAATCGTTTAAAAAAATTAAATCCTTTTCTCCCGATTATCATTAATTTAATATCAATAGATTTATCCCGCTCTTCTTCTAAATAATGAAATACATTTTTAATCAGATTGGTATTAAATCCACCACACAACCCTCTTTGAGAAGTGAACATAAGTAATCCTGATGTTTTAACTTCCCGTTTTAAAAGTAGTGGATAATCTTCTTCTCTTTCTACCCTTAATGCCAGACTGCTGAGAATCTCATTTAACCCATAGGCATAAGGTCTGGCAGAAGTAATACTCATCTCTGCTTTCTTCATTTTAGCGGCGGCAACAAGCATCATTGCTCGAGTAATTTGTTGGATATTTTTAATCGATTTTATCCTTCTTTTTATATCACGCATCATAGCCATAGTAATTTCCTCCTTTTTGAGGTAATTAATTACCCCTTACTACTCACCAATTACCAATTACTAAAATAATCCCAATAACGGCTAAGAATAAATAATCTTTTTTCGCCATTTTTAGTTTTTTAGTCCTGTTTTTGATTATTTGGTCTCCACTGCTTTCTAAAACCACTGCTAATTCATCAGCTCGCTGGAATGAATTTTTAAATAATAGAACCATAGCAGGAATGATATATCTTATCTTTTTTAAGATATTTCCTTTTTTAACCTCTATCCCTTCCATCTTAATGGCTGTATTTAATTCTTCAAACAATATCGGAATAAGTCTTAAACTTAAGTGAAGAATTAAGATTATGTCTTGTATCGGTATCTTGATTTTTTTTAAGGGAGTTAATAAATATTCTAATCCATGACATAAATCTACGGAAGAAGTGGTTAGTCCTAAAACTGAAACCCATAGAATTAAAACTACCAATTTTACACTAAATAATGTTCCTGAATATAACCGTTGATTTAAAGAATATTCTTGAGGAGCAATAAGATAGATTAGAAATGTAAATATCAAAAACCATTTCAAAAATCGCAATTGAACAAAAATATCTTTTAGTTGTAATTGTGTTAAAATAATCATTAATAACAAAATGAAAATTATTACCCCTAAGGTAGTAAAATTATCTGCTAATACAGTAAATAAAAGCGCGGTTACTATCATTATCAGTTTTGCTCTCGGGTCTAATGAATGAATCACAGAATTACCCGGGATATATTGTTCTATTTTCACTTTATGAGCCTCTTTTTGTAAGCGTTCAGGCATCAGCAGTCAGAAGACAGTAGTCAGTAATCAGTGAGCAAGAGGTTATTACTTTTCACTGACTTCTGTTTTGTAATGGTTGAATACTTCCAGAATTATATCATTATTCCATTATATAAGTCAAGGGGAATTTTTCGACCGGGTGCGTGTAAAATTTATGGGTAAAAATATTCTGAGAGTTAGACCTGAAATTAAATCAAATATCAAATATCAAAATGCAAAATTACAAATCAAATTTCAAAAAGGACTTCAAATATTTTAATGCTGAAATGTAGTAGATAGTTTATAGTAGATAGTTGAAGGACTATAGACTATAAACCATAAACTATAAACCATAAACTATACACAAATTTTACATACACCCTTTTCGACCTATGCGGTTAGAAATTACAAGCAAATTTCCTCAAACCTGAAAGGTTTGACTTTTACATAACCGTAGATAAAATCTACGGAGAGAAGAAAAACTCCTGCTTACTACTCAACCCTGAAAGGGTTGAATTCTAACCATGGCTTACATTCGACCCTTTCAGGGTCGAGTTTTGCGGGCGTTTATTTCCGTAGATTGCATCTACGGTTATTTAAAATTCGACGCTTTCAGCGTCAATAACCTAAAACCTAACCGCACAGGTCGAAATTTTTCTAAAAAAAATTTAAAAAAACTCTTGACAGAAATTCTTTTCTATGGTATAATTTATTTTAGAAACAAACACAAGGGTGTTGTTAATTATAAAATCTAAAAAAGAGATGTAAGGAGGTGAGAAAGGAATATGAAAAAAGGTAAAGGATTTACCCTTATTGAATTAATGATAGTCGTTGCTATCATAGGCATCTTAGCCGCAATTGCTATCCCAAGATTTGCTCAATTGATTGATAAGGCAAGAGAGGCGGGAGCAAGAGGAAATTTAGGTGCCTTAAGAAGTGCAATTGCTATCTATTATGGAGATAATAAAGGACAGTGGCCAGTGAAATTAGATACAAATCAATATACAGTTCCAGTTACTGGCGGTGAACTTTTCCCCGCGTTTATCAAGGGATATATGGCTAAACTTCCGAAAGCGACATTACAACGGGCTGTTCCTCATAATAATACTGCGACTATTGACTATGTTACTACACACCAAAATGATTATGTTTCTCAGACTCAAGTCTCAAACAGTCACAAGGGAGGATGGATATACTCGTCAAATAGTGGTGATTGTCGAATTAACTGCGCCCACCGCGACACAGTATCAGTTAATACACCCAATTCATCCCTTTATTACTCAAATTATGGGCATGAAGAACCCTAAACTTTAAATTCTTAAGTTAAGTGGTTCTCAAACAACAAAGATAAAAAAGAGGTTGGTTAGTTACTAATCAACCTCTTTTTTTAAAAAAAGAGGAGAGAGGATTTTTGCTGACTAAAAAAGATAAACCAAAGTCAAAGATTTATGAGTTTATATTCGAGGTAATAATTCCTGCTTTAATTTTAGCTTTAATTATTCGAACATTTGTTATACAGGCATTTAAAATACCCTCAGAATCAATGGTTCCGACACTTCAAATTGGAGATCACTTATTTGTCCTTAAATTTGCCTATGGATTACCTATTCCTTTAACTAATAAAAAAATATTTGAATGGAATTCACCAAAGCGTGGAGAAATTATTGTCTTTCGTTATCCAGAAGACCCAAAAAGAGATTTTATCAAAAGGGTGATTGGACTGCCGGGGGAGGAATTACTTATTAAACACAAACAGGTTTACATTAATGGAGAATTATTAAAAGAACCTTATAAAATTCATACAGATATTTCTTCTCTGGAACAATTTCCTCGAGATAATTGGGGGAAATCAATAATTATTCCTTCTAATAGTTACTTTATGATGGGTGATAATCGTGACTCAAGCCTTGATTCTCGTTTTTGGAATTGTCTGCCTAAAGAACTAATTAAAGGGAAGGCATTTATTATTTATTGGCCTCCGTGGAGGATAGGATTAATTAAATGAAACAGAAGCCTGTTGTTTCACTTCAGATAGCTAAATATACTCAAATAAATCAGGTTTGCAAAAAAGTTTAAACGAAAAGGGATCGTAACTATTCACCACGAAGGGTACGGAGAGCACGAAGTGAAATTTGATGAATTATCGAATAGAGTCATTGGATGCGCTATAGCGGTGCATCGAACTCTTGGGCCAGGTTTGCTTGACACCGTGAAGAGTGATAATTCACAATTCACAATTGACAATTCACCATTCACCATTATTAAGGAAATTTAGGGAAGAAATTGTGAATGGT
Organism: bacterium; assembly: GCA_040757115.1. Taxonomy (NCBI): domain Bacteria; species bacterium. Next base: position 10,474 of record JBFLYA010000058.1, read on the forward strand.
GAATAGTTACAAGGGATCAAGGATTCAAGGGGTCAAGTGCTTGAAAAGTAGGGTTTTTACTTGAACCCTTGATCCCTGGACCCCTTGAATCCTCTAGGTAAAACTTTTGCAAATTCGTTTTCATTGGGTATAGTTACTGGAAATCAAATGATGAATTTAGACAAAAAAGACCTATGGCTAATATTCTTATTTTTAACCTTAATAATTCTCTTTTTTGGACAGGTATTATTTACTCCAGCCACCTATGTCATTAGAGATTTTTACCGCACTTTTTATCCTACTCGATATTTTGTCGCAGAATGTGTAAAAGAGGGTTTTTTTCCGTTATGGAATCCTTATCTTTACTGTGGACATCCTTTTTTTGCCTCTTTACAACATGGTCTTTTAAATCCTTTCTCTTTTTTTATTTATCTTTTTCCATTTGATATAGGAATTAAATTATTTATTGTCTGGCATTTTTTTTTAGCAGGTTTATTTATGTATCTATTGATGCGAGATTTTGATATAAGCGGAATACCTTCTTTAATTGCCGCTTGTGCCTATACTTTTAATAGTTATATGCTCTCAATAGATACCTTTACTCACCTTACCTCTGCCTGTTGGACACCCCTTATATTTTTGCTATTCAATCGAGTAATTTCATCTTCGGTGGGAAAAAAGTTCAAATATATTATTCTAACAGGCATCTCGTTAAGCCTTCAATTTGCAGGAGAAAAAGTCGAGATTTTTTTTGCAACTGTAATTGTTTTGATACTATGGACTTTGGCAAAAATCATTTTATTTAAACCACAAGAAAGAAAAATTGCCTTTTTTAGTTTATCTTTAGTTGGTTTGATAAGCCTGGGATTAATCCTTATTCAACTCCTACCGTTTTTTGAGGCAGTTGTTTCTTCATATCGAACAGAGCGTACCTCATATTCCCAGGCAACAAACTGGTCTTTACCACCTTTAGAATTATTCACACTTATCTGTCCTATAAAATCAGGATTTATGGAATTTATCCATGTTGGTATACAACATGGTTTTTTTAAGGGGCTTTACTTTGGCATTGTTCCCCTTTTCCTTATATTAATTACTTTTTATGAAAAAAGGAAAAGAAATCTATTCTGGCAGGCTATATTTTTAATAGGAATAATTCTATCTCTGGGTAACTATACCCCTTTTTATAAATTTTTATACGACTATCTCCCATTATTTTCTATGTTTCGTTATCCAGTAAAATTTTTCTGTATAAGTATCTTTGCCGGAAGTATATTAGCGGGAGTTGGATTTGAGTATCTATTAAAAACTATTAAGGCAAAAAAGATAAAACCCGCTATTGTCCTTTTTATCCCAAATCTTTTCCTGATTTTTATTTTACTCATCTGGTATCTTAACATGGGTAAGTTCCTCTGGTTATTAAAACTTCATTATTTTATTCCTGAGTCGATAGAAGAATTAATGGATATTGAAGGAAAAAATTTTATGATATATCAAAACTTTTTCTTAGTCACGATAGTTTTTTCTTTATTTAATTTACTGGTAATTATCAGCTCAAAACTTAGAATCAAATTAACTGTCTTTGCTATAACTTCAACTATCATCATTATTTTTGATTTAATCTTTTTTGGCTTAAATTTAAACCCACTTGTTGACCAAAAATTATATCATCAGCAACCTGAAATGTTAAAGATACTAAAAAAAGAAGAGGGTTACTCTCGTTTTATGATAGAACCTAAGACCATCCAATATTATTCTTTTATGACTGATGTATCAGAAAAGACTCAATTTGAAACTGTTGATGAAATGCAATTAAGATTAATTCCCAATTTTGGATTAATGCATAAAATATATGAGATTGAAGGATACGGATTTTTAATATTAGAAGATTACCTGAAATTTTATGAGAGATTAATTTCTGGTGAATTTACTGCGGTTCATCAACTTCTTAATCTATCTAATGTCCAATACATCCTCTCTAAATTTGAGATTCCATCTTCGAGTGTTCAATTAGTTTATAAAATGAAAAAATATGGGGAGGAATTTATGCTTTATAAAAATCCAGATTACCTGCCTCGTGCCTTTTTTGTCTCTAAAGCAAAAATAGTTAAAAACCGCGAAAAAATCTTAAATATACTTACAAACAAAAACTTTGACCCACAAAAAGAGGTAATTCTGGAAGAAAATGTTCTAAATTATCCAGAATCCAAAATCCAAAATTTTGCTTCGCAACATTCTTCGAATTCAAAATCCAAAATCCAAATTACCGCTTATCAACCTAATAAAGTAAAAATCAATACCTCTTGCCAGACCAATGGCTTTTTATTCTTAAGTGATACCTATTATCCTGGTTGGAAGGCGTATGTAGATGGACAACAAACAAAGATTTATCGAGCTAATTTTCTCTTTAGGGCTGTTGTCTTACCAAAAGGAAGTCATCAAGTTGAATTTGTCTATTCCCCATTGAGTTTTAAAATAGGACTTTTGGGAAGTATCCTTACTTCACTTGTTTTAATTCTGATAGGACTATGGAAAAATAGAGGTTATAAATGAAATATAAAAAAGACCTATATGCCATCTTTTTTATTTTACTATTAGTAGTTATTTTTTTTAGTGAGGTGTTATTTACTAACAAAAATTTTGTCTTTCGTGATTTCTTTATGTATCAATATCCTATTAGACATTTTACAACTGAGTGTCTAAGAACAGGATTTATTCCATTTTGGAATCCATATCTTTTTTGCGGGAATCCATTTTTAGCTAATATAAACTCAGCTATATTTTATCCACTTTCTTTCATTAATTGTCTCTTCCCTTTCTATTTTGGTATAAAGTTATTCATGGTCATTCATTTTTTCTTATCTTCTTTATTTATGTATTGGCTAATGCGAAGTTGGCTAAAGATAATGCCTTCTTTAATATCAAGTATTACTTATGGTTTTAGTGGTTATCTCTTATCAATGATAGATACTTATACGATATTAGCTACCTCTACCTGGACACCACTTTGTTTCCTACTTATCAATCGTGCCATTGAAGGAAGGAATTTTGCAGTTATTTTATCAGGAATATTTTTAGGAATTCAATTTTTAGCAGGTGCTCCAGATGTATTTCTTATTGCCATATTAGGACTTTTCTTGTTTAGTTTGTCTAAGAGTTTAGTAGGTAATAATAAGGGAATTTATTCCTTTTTGTTAGCTGGATTAATTGGAATGGGACTTACCCTATTTCAATCTTTGCCTTTTTTAGAGATGGCTTCTTTTTCTACCAGGATTATCAGTGGTTTAGAATATTCTGAGGCTACACTTAGAGCTTTAAGTCTGGCTGAATTATTTACCCTTTTCATTCCTATTACAAAATCAGTTAATTTCTGGTTTGGTCAAAATATAGTAAAAAGTTGTTATTTAGGAATTATCCCCTTTTGTTTTATTTTAATAGGGATTTTTTATTCAAAAAGGAAATTAATCTTGTTTTGGACCGTGCTATTCTTTGTATCTCTTCTTTTAGCTATGGGAAAATATTTCCCTGTTTATCAACTTTTATATAAATATATACCATACTTTGCAAGTATGAAAGACCCCATAAAGTTTTTTTCGTTAACCGTATTATCAGGAGCTATTTTGACAGGATTTGGAGCGGCTAAGTTGATGGAAGAAAATAAAGGCATAAATTTTCTGTTGATATTTAATCTTATATATTTTATTCTTTGGCTAATAGCCTGGATGGCTAAAGATTTTATCCTATCTTTATGGATTAATACCGTAGAATGGTATTTTTTGAATATATGGGGAAGTTTTTTATCACTCATTCTCCTTTCCTTAACAACATCACTTTTTATTTTAAAAATACATGGATATGTTAGAGCATCAGTTGCTTTTATAGGTATAATTTTCATTCTTATAATAGATCTTTTTCTTATGGGATGTAAACTTAATCCATTAATAGATAAAGGTTTTTATGATTATGAACCCGAAATTGTAAAATTAATTGAAAAAGATAAAGATTACTTTCGTATCCTCTCTGCTTACAATATTAAAGTTAATGATTTTACTTTGCCGCCTATGTTTATAATAAACTTAAAGTTAAAAAATAGCGTGCATCCCAATGTGGGAGTTCCTTACCATTTATATGATGCCTATGGTTATGATGGATTTAGATTAAAAGATTATGATACCCTAATTTCTCTTGAACAATTAGAAAAAACTTCCAAATTATTATCTTTACTTAATATTAAATACATAATTAGCCATTTTAAACTTATCAATATGGATATATTTTATGATGGAGGTGACTTTAAAGTTTATAAAAATACCGGGTATTTAAAGAGAGCCTTTTTCGTTCCAAAAGCAAGGGTAGTTAAAGACAGGAGAGAAATTTTGAATATACTCTCAAAGGGTGATTTTGAACCCAAAAAAGAGGTAATATTAGAAGAATTTCCAAATTCTAAATTCCATCCTAAATCTCAAATCTTAAATCCCAAATCCAAAATCCAAATTATAGATTATCAACCTAACAAAGTTATTATTAACAGCTCTTGTGAGAAAAGTGGCTTTTTATTCTTAAGTGATACCTATTATCCTGGTTGGAAGGCGTATATAGACGGCAAACCAACAAAGGTATATCGGGCAAATTACCTTTTTAGGGCAATTGTGCTTCCAGAAGGAAATCATCAGATTGAATTTGTCTATTTTCCTGCAAGTTTTAAAATCGGGCTTTTGGGAACATTAATCACTATTACTATCTTAGTTAGCTTCATGATTATCCTGAGAATTAAACATTTTTCCAATCCCATATTCTTTTAGGCTCAATATCTATATTAATTAGTATATCGTTCAAAAAAAATGATATTGCAATATAATTTTATTTATGGTATAATTATCTACAAACAAAGTTATGAATTTCGTGAAAGGCACTTTAACTCCACACAAGGCAGGGAAAAATGGCAACTAAATTACACCATCTTATTGAAGTAAAACAATTTAAAGATAAAGAATTATTAGAAGAAATCTTTAAATTAGCCAGTGAAATGGAGATGGCAGATAGAACTGGCAAATATGATAGATTGTTTTTACCTCAAATTCCTCGCAAGAAGATTTTAGCCACACTTTTCTATGAACCCAGCACAAGAACCAGACTTTCTTTTGAATCCGCGATGATGCGACTTGGTGGAGAGGTAATCACTACGGAGGAGGCAAGGGTATTTTCATCAGTAACAAAAGGCGAATCATTAGTTGATACTATTCGAGTTATAGGCACTTATGCCGATGTGATTGTCTTAAGACATTATGAAGAAGGCTCCTCAAAAATAGCCGCACAAGTCTCATCTGTTCCAATTATTAATGCCGGTGATGGCACCGGTCAACATCCAACTCAGGCATTATTAGATATGTTCACTATTCAAAAGGAACTCGGAAGAATTGATAATCTTAAAGTTGGATTGGTTGGCGATTTGTTATATGGTCGAACAGTTCATTCTTTAACCTATCTTTTAGCTCATCAACAAGGAGTAAAACTGTATTTTATCTCTCCAGAAGAAATAAGAATGCCCAGAAATATTATTAATTATTTAGAAGATGAGATGAAAATTCCCTTTGAAGAAATCACAGATTTAAAAGAAGTGGTATCAGATATAGATGTTCTGTATGTAACCAGAATTCAAAAAGAACGATTTAGAAACATTGAGGATTATAATAAAATGAAGGGTGTGTATGTGATTGATAAAGAAATACTTTCTTTGATGAAAAAAGATGCCAGGATTTTACACCCTTTACCGCGGGTAGATGAGGTTGCGATTGAAGTTGATGAAGACCCCCGCGCCGCATATTTTAGACAGGTAGAAAATGGCCTTTATCTCCGTATGGCTTTATTAAAAATGATATTAGATTAATTACAAAAGGAGGAATAAAAGATGAATTGTCCAAATTGTTCAATCCAACTAACCCCAACTATGACTACTCAAGGTGTAGAAGTTGATGCGTGCAGTAAATGTAATGGTGTCTGGCTGGATAAAGGTGAGGTATTTTTCTTTACTAAAAAAGTAAATGCCGTTGCCAGGGCACTTGAGCAAGCAATTAAAGAAGGAAAACCTACGACAAAACTTAGTCCTAAAACCCAAAAACCAATGCAAGAAATATCTCTCTCAGAGGGAAAAATTCAAATTGACTATTGTCCCCAGAGCAATGGACTCTGGTTTGATGCCGGAGAATTAGAGCAATTACAAAAGACTGATATTAAAATAACCCTTGATAAAGAGGCAAAAATATCCACTAAACCCAAAATTTACGAGATAAAGGAAAAAGTACCTCCGTTAATTAAAAACCTGACTCCACTTCCAAATCTCTTCATTCGGTCATGTAGTGTCCTTTTTGGGCTATATGCACTTTTGACACTTGTTTTAATTACGGTGGTAAATTTTGGTCTTATCACGCCAGATTTTGCCATATTAATCGCTCTGGGAATTATTTCTTTACAATTTATCCTGGGTCCCTGGCTGATGGATATATCACTGCGATTCTTTTATAAGATTTCCTGGAATGCCTATTTACCAGAGCCTCTAAATAATTTTATTAAAGATACCTGTCGAAAACAAGGAATGAAATTTCCTCGATTTGGTATTTTACAAGATGGTGCACCGCAAGCATTTACTTATGGACATCATCCCAATAACGCCAGAATCGTTATTTCGCAAGGATTAATTGACCTTTTAGAACCAGAGGAAGTTTGCGGTGTTGTTGCCCATGAAATTGGACATGCCAAACACTGGGATATGTTAGTTATGACGATTGCGTATCTTGTTCCACTTATTTTATACTATGTATATCGGACACTTATACAAATGCGAACAAAGGGCAGAGAGGACAAATCTGCACACATACGCTATGCCATTGCTATTGGTTCATATATTCTTTACATTATCAGTCAATATCTGGTTTTATGGCTATCTCGGACCAGGGAATATTATGCCGATAGATTCGCAGGTGAAGTAACTAAAAATCCTAACGCCCTGGCATCGGCATTAGTCAAAATTGCTTATGGATTGGCTGGACAACAGAAAAAAGAAGAAAAAGAAACTCGAAGAGCCCCAACTTTAGATGCAATTGGTGCCTTAGGAATATTCGATGCTAAAGTCGCCCGTTCGTTGGCTATGGTCAGTTATTCATCCCCTGCGGCTAAAATGGGTGGTGAGATAAATAAAGAAAATCTACAAGAAGCAATGAAATGGGATTTGTGGAATCCCTGGGCAAAATATTATGAATTGCATTCTACTCACCCATTAGTCGCAAATCGACTAAATTATCTCTCTGAACAAAGTATTTCCCTGGGACTTGAACCTTTTGTGTCCTTTAATCAAAAGAAACCTGAATCATACTGGGATGAATTTTTTGTGGATTTATTGATACTCTACTTGCCTACAATGGTGATACTCTTTAGTTTGGGAGGTATCATTGCACCACCCTTGTTGCTACAAAGTTCTCCTGATATGACGCTATTGGGTCTGGTTTTTTGTTTATTTGGAATTGCACAATTAATTCAGATAGTATTTTCTTATAAAAATCCGGGTTATTTCCCGCAAATGGATATTGTCAGCTTACTAAAAAATGTAAAAGTCTCGGCAATAAGACCTGTTCCTTGTAGACTTAAAGGTAAAATAATAGGTCGGGGAGTGCCAGGTCTTATCTGGTCAGAAGATTTTGTCATGCAGGATTCAACCGGGATAATATTCCTTGATTATCGTCAGCCATTAGGTATCTGGGAATTTCTATTTGGATTACTTCGTTCTTCACAACTTCAAGACCAGGAAGTAACTCTTACTGGCTGGTATCGTCGAAGCCCTGTGCCGTATGTTGAATTGAAAAATTTTACTATCGGCTCAACTACTCGTAATTGCTATGTTTATCAGATGAAACTTATTTCATCAGGATTTATAATATTATTGGGAATAGGTATGTTACTTATGTCAATAGTAAAGTAGCCAGTAGTCAGTGAACAGTGGTCAGTAATTAGAAACCAATTTAAGAGGTAATGAAATGACTAAAAGTCAGTTTTTAGGTAAAATATCTATTTTTAGTTCCTTAGAAAAAGAAGATTTGGAACTATTAGCAACCGCTACTCAAGAAGTAACTTACAAAAAAGGACAAACAATTATCAGCAGTGAAGAGATAGGGACGACATTTTTCGTTGTTAAATCAGGTAAAGTCAAGGTAACTGCAGAGGCGTTAGATAGTCGAGAGATTGTGCTGAGCACCCTTGCCCCTTTATCTTTCTTTGGGGAGATGTCTATTCTTGATGGTGAACCGAGGTCTGCGACTATCACTGCCTTAGAGGAGACAGAATTGATTACTATGGATAAGGATGTTTTTCTCAGAATACTACACCGTTATCCCCAAATTGCAATTAATATACTAACTATTTTATCTCAAAGGTTACGAAGAGCAGATGAATTAATTCAAAATTTAAGATTTTTAAGTGCCTCAGGAAGGACAATCCAAACATTATTTAAGCTCTTAGATGAGCATGGTGTGAAGGTAAAAGAAGGAATGCTAATTGATATGCGATTGACTCATCAAGAGCTGGCAAGTTTAGCCGGGACATCAAGAGAATCAATGCGTAAGGTTATCCACGATTTTCAAGAAAAAGGTTATCTAAAATTCTACCGTGGCAAAATCACTGTTTTAAATGAAGATATACTCTTAAGAACATTAGCGAGATCTATTGTTTAATTATTCTCCTATCTTCATATATTTCGTAACCGTTCAGGCTATATATCAAAAGTGTAAGAAAGGGGATAAGGAGATAAGAGTGATATGGAGATAAGATAATAGAAATAGATTGAAATTTATAGAAATAGGTAGAAATTGATTGTGGA
>JBFLYA010000059.1:0-2438 GCA_040757115.1 bacterium
CCCTATTCACCTGAATTAAATCCAGTGGAACGGCTTTGGGATTGGATACGGAGATATTATCTTAGTAACCGAATTTATCAGGGTTATGATGAAATAGTGGATGTTTCTTGCCAGGCTTGGCTGGAAGCAACTAACGACAATAAACGCTTAAATTCTATGTGTTGGTTCTCTTGGATTAAATCGGCAGAAATTAATTAGAATTGATGTTATTCACTTTTATGTTTAGCTCCGAATGATTCGCAAGTTAAAAAAGCTGTTGAAGAATTGAAAAAGAAATGGACTAACAAACAAGGATGGTTCTGCCACTATTTTTTTGTTGAAGGTCTATTTAAAAAATTACAGGTGGGATGCCCAATGGCTGGACTAATGGCGCTGGAAGTGTTCTCAAAAGTTCCAGAACTAAAAGAATCGTTCTATGCTCAAAATGCCTATTATCCGCTTAAATTCCACTATGAGTATGGAAAAACTATCTATTATTTTGGTCGTTCTAAACGTTTCTGGACCTTAAAATATCCCTTTATATGGTATAATGCATTATATTTAGCAGAGGTGTTAACTCGTTTTGAATTTGTAAGAAATGAAAAGTTAGTCAAAGAATTAGTTGAGTGGATAGAGCACTCGCAGGATGAACAAGGACGGTTTATACCAACATCTATGTTTATGCATTATAAAAATTGGGATTTTGCTAATAAAAAAGAGCCATCTCCGTGGATTACTTTTCTATGCTGTAGAATATTAAAGAGGTGGTATGGTTAATATGAAGCAACATTGCATAATTGTTCAATAAGGACAAATAAGAAAAAAGGGGGTTACAATGAATAGCTTTAGGTTAAAAATTATGTCATTTTTGGGAGTGTTCATTCTTAATTTTTCTATTTTGTCTGCTCAACCAACAGAAGAAGGTTTATTAAAAGCCTGGGAGGAATTACAGAAGAATGATCCTAAGACAGTAGTTTTTGAAAAAATTAAAGAAAGATGCTACAAATTCAAAACTGAATGGTTTCCTTTTGATGGTGAGTTAAAGGTGCTTAATATTATTGTTGATGATACCTACGCTCACTTTGAAGGTGGGTATTACAGAGGCACTATTGAGGTTGAATTAGTTGGTTTACCTGACGATATTCTCAAAAAATATTCTTATAGTCATTCAATGTGGTGCTCGAAGAATAGCCTCTGTTTTGATAATAAAATAGGGAAGTGGCTAACTTATGGAGACCATGGGGCTGAACTGGCGAAAAGAGCACAAAAATATCCATCGTTTCTATTTAGAGTGCAAGAAATCTTCTATTATGTATGGATTATTGTATTGGGTGCATTTTTAGTTTATACTATAATTAAATTCAACAGAGTTATAAAGATATCGGAAGAAAGTTATAAGGTATTGAAGGAAATATCAGAAAAATTAAAAGACAAAACCGAAAAATAAAGTATTTGCCTAATGAAAAAGATAGAAAGCGGTATTTTTCTAATCTTAATTACAACGGTATTGATGCTTGCTGCCTGTGGGAAGATAACTTGGCCTCTAAAGGTAAAGGTTGAGTTAAAAAATTTCGATCAACAGGTATCACGAAAGTGCCTATTTCAACTTGTACCGAACAAGTCAACTTTACAAGACCTATGTATACACCAAAGACCATAACCATGTTTTTTATATCCAAATATTATCAAAAGATACAACACTTGATGACTATCGAGCGCATCAATGTTACCGGAAAGAAACGCTTGCTTTTACTCCATAGGTTTCAATTACGAGTGTATATTGTCACCTAACCCATCGCTGCAGTCGACCTCGCTTACGCTCGGCGGCTGAGCTCGGTCGTTAGATACTTTAGACGCTACAATGGTGAGATATAGATATGTTCAATTTTTTTAACCTATCAGATGATAGGGTAGTTTATAGGGATGTAAGTTTTTTCAACTTTCATAATCACTATTTATCCGAGTTTCAGACTGAAATAGCTAAATTGATCACAGGTAGCACTCTTATTATAACCAGCGTCGATGGTGGTATAGACGAACACTTGAAGAAATTCCTCGAAAATCAAAAACTGCATTTTGATTTCTCAAAGAATGTCTGTCTTTTGTACCCGGAATCTCTTACAGGATTTTTTGATATTATTCTCACTACTCCTGAGGTAGCATTTTATTGCTGCAAGACAAAACCTCCAGAAGCCGCGCTCAATAATATTACACAAGGTTATGTGGAGGAATTTGGTAAAATTTCTAAGAAGATACAAATGTTGAAAGCTATCTCCGAAGAAATGGAGCTTTTGAAAGCGTTTCTTTATATATCCCAAGGCAGTTGTAATTTGTTTCTTGCGTTAAAGGAGGCAACGGATTAAAGTATCTAACAACTCGCTGCAGCCGACCTCGCTTACGCTCGGCGGTTAAGCTCTATCGTTAGGCTGCTAAAGAAAGTATATCTGAATAGCGCTTAC
>JBFLYA010000059.1:2538-19159 GCA_040757115.1 bacterium
GAAGGAATGAAGAAGAAGTTAATCAAGTCTGGGGGAGTGATTTTAATACTTTTAATTCTACTGGAAGGATGTTTCTATGACCAGTGTTCAGAAGGTGGTTCTGAAAGAGAAAAGGAGATAAAGATTACTGAATTTACAATACCTTGGGCAATAAAGAAAATGAGATTAGTTGGTGTGACCCCTATAATAATAAAAAAGTTTTAGATTATCCTCCAACTTTTAGAATTTGGTTTGATATTAATAACAATTTATATATTTCTGACATTTTTCAAGATAAAATAAAGGTATTTGATAAAAAAGGTAGATATATTAAGTATATAAATATCAAAGTAGATCATAAGCTGTATTTAGGGAGCATTATTGGCCAAGATGACTACAGAAATTTATATTTTCTACATCACGATAATATTGTTCATAAGTTAGATAAAGAAGGAATTTATGTTAGGAGCTATGATATGAATAAATATGATGAGCGAGTTCGAATAAACCAAATAAGTATAGATCGAGAAGGGAACATCTATTTGTGGGGTGAACGTAGTAAAATTCCAAATGGTGTATATAGTGACAAAGAGAAATTGCAGCAGTGGATATTTTATAGAAGAGGTAGAATAGAACGCGAATATTTTATTCAAAAATTTGATAAAGATGGAAGGAAAATATTAAAGTGGAAAATAGGTGATGGACTTCCTTTCTCTTACTCAGTAATATTCGATAGAATGGGTAAAGCTTATATTTATGACAAGAAAAAATGTAGGGTGCATATCTATAATCCAGACGGAAATTTAATTAAGAAATTTCAACTGAAGAAAAATAATATACTTAATTCTATTGAATTAATGAGGATTAATTCAGAGGGCATGTTATGTATAGGGATAAGAGGGGTTAAAACTAAAAGATATATAATATCACCGGATAAAATATTCGCAAATTTTAAAAAAATTGATAGTGATAGGGTAGTAGTATTAAATCTTGATATAGGCTATAACTTAGTTAAGCTACCACCGATTTGGGTGGAAGTGGATAACAATTTTAATATGTACTGTTATGGGAATGAAGTATATTTAAAGGCTCCGAAAGGAACGTTTATGCTGAAAAAAATTGAATATCCTCTAAGGAAGTAAGCGATATCCAGAACTCATCCCTCTGGTAACTGCTGATGTAGAATACTATCGAAGGGTAATTCCTTCATTTGCCAGATGGGCAGGGATAGACACAATCCGAGGGAATGGTGTCATTGCTCTGGGTAACATTGCTGACCCTGCGGCTATCTCTGCACTTGAGGAGGCAATCCACCATCCCAAGCCACAAATGAGAGCCTATTCTGCTTGGGCATTAGGCAGAATAGGAACAAAAAGGGCAAAAGATATACTCAAAAGAGCATTATCAAAGGAAGAGAACCCGAAGGTTGTCAAGGAGATAAAAGATGCTATTGTAGTAAAAGGGACACCCCTCATAATTTAAGGATAATCGTGTGTGGTGGCAAGATTTGCTTCTGCCTGTGGTTCTATTATTACCTTGCCAGTATGGTATAGCCAAAGTGGTGAGAAAAAAAGTTTGGGGGCTCCACGATATCTTTGCCCGAGCAAGCTACCAAAAGAGCCGATAGTCTGTCCTATTGTCTGAAAGATAGGGAATCCCAAATCCAGGTCGGCTCTGAAGATTTAGTAAGTATATCTATGGTTATGAAGGAGAGGATAATAAACTCAAAAATGCTTTGACTACATTGGTAAAATATTTGTCTTTGCAATAAATAAAGTAAAAATTACGCTTAAGGTTAACCTCGGATAAAGAAAGTGATTTAAGTATGCCTGCATTTATTTCCCTTAAAATAGCATATTTGGATATGATTGAGATGCCTAATCCTGCTTCTACTGCCTTTTTGGTTGCCTCTGTATTTCCAAATTCAATTGTTTTCTTCAAAATAACACCTATCTGTTTTAGTCGCTCTTCTACAATCGTCCTTGTTCCAGAACCCTCTCTTGATAGGATAAATGGTTGGTTGATCAACTCATTGGGCTCAATAAATTCTCTACCTGCCCATTTATGCTGAGGTGGGATAATTACTACTAACTCATCGGTCAAGAATTGGTTTATAGTCAACCTCTCATCATTTACTGGTGCTCCAATAAATCCTATATCAAGCATATTAGCCAAAACCTTTTCTACTATCTCCTGGCTCAAAAAAATATCTAATGCTATCTCAATATCAGGATATTTATGCCTGAATTTTCCTAAAATCTCAGGTAAAATATAGGTACCAATGGTAACACTGGCACCCATAGTTAGTTTTCCACCCCTTATTTCTTTTAATTCATCAATCTTTATCTTTGCTTCATTTACTAAATTAAACATATCTTTGGTGGTTGCGAATAAAATTTCTCCTGCCTGGGTAAGCATAACCTTCTTGCCGAGCCGATCAAATAGTCTAATTCCATAATATTCCTCCAATTCTTTAATATGCTTACTAATCCCAGGCTGGGTCAAATATAATTCTGAAGCTGCTCTTGTAAAGCTCTGTAATTTAGCCACATTATGAAAAACTCTTAGTTGATTTAGGTTCATTCTATTATCACCTTTAGTTATCATTATTATAAAAACAATTTATTTGAATTATATCATACTTTGTGCTACAATTTCAAATAAAAAATTAAGGAGGGGAGGAGGTGATAAAAAGTGGTAAAAGAAGAAGTAGAACAGAGGGCGTTTGATTATTTTGAAGGAGGATTTCACTGTGCCGAAGCAATTTCAAAGACAATAACCGAGTTCTTTACAAAAGAGGTAAGCAGTGAAATACCAAAAGTTGCCTCAGGTTTTGGTGGAGGAATTGGTAAGACCAAAGAGGATGTCTGTGGAGCATTAACCGGAGGAGTAATCGCTTTGGGATGCATACTTGGAAGAATGGAGCCGGGTAGGGATATAAAGGATGTCTGTGAGTTGGCATCAGAGTTTAGAAGACACTTCTTAGATAAATTTGGCTCTACCAATTGCCAAACCATACTGAAAGGATTCGGTGAACAAGAAAATATGCAGAAGTGTAAAAGGTTAACCGCCACGGCAGCAGGGATTCTCTCAGAAATATTGGCAGAAAGAGGGATAATAAAAGGGTGAGCTTCTTAAAACTGGGTAAGAGCATTATTTTTGATTATTCTCCTTATCTCTTCAAGTCTCTTTGGAAATATAGCCCAATTGTGTTATGAGGATTCAATTGCTTTGACTATCAGCACCATGGCTAAGAATAATGCTATTGCTCTTGCCTTAGCCACATCAGCCTTTGGTGCAGAAAACAGCATTAGCCATTGCTATTGTCGGCCCATTGGTTCAACTTCCTATTATGCTATTTAAGGCTAAGGGATGTTAAGAAGATTCATCACTAATGATGTTACTATAAAAGAAAACTGTAAAAAGGTGAAGAGCTGGATGGGGTTTTAGCATTGGCGGGTGAATGAGACCGTTCAGGACTTAAGACTGAAATAAATGCATTTTTAACAAAAAGATCTTGACAAATGGTTTTTATTTGTGTATAATATAAGTGTATGCTAAAATACTTTAATAAATTATGGAGAATGTGTTATGAAAGAATCAGCAGAACTATTTAAACTTTTATCGGTGGATAAAAGAATAGAAATAATTGAGTGCCTTAAAAAAAATGATATGAATGTAAATGCGTTAGCTGAGAATTTAGGAATAACCCAGTCGGCGGTCTCTCAACACTTAAGGGTTTTGAAAGCAGCCGGGTTTGTAAAAGATGAGCGAAAGGGTTACTGGATTTATTACACCTTAAATCGTAATGTATTAGAAAACTGCCGACAGAGATTGAATAGAATATGTACCTGTGGTTGTTTAGAGAGAGTAAAACATAATAAAGTGTAAAAAATAAGGAAGGTTTATATTTTTTTCCTAAATATATAAGTAAATGAGCATAAACTAATAAAAAGGAGGTGATTAAAAATGTGTGGTGAAAGCGACATCAAGTGCGAAGTAAAGGTAATTGAACTTAAAGATGGCTATCAAGTTCAAATTACCGGCGCCAGGGTAAAAGATGCACTTAAGCCAGAGAATCTGAAGAAGTGCATAAAAGCTTGTTGCTGTGGCGAAGCACCATTTAAAGACATCTGTTGTCGTTAGGTGGTTAAATTCTGGGCGGTCTTAAGAGATTTGAGGCCGCCCAGATGAATTAAATTTAGGGGGGAATCAAAAAAAACCTTGACAAGATAAAATTTTTGTGTTAGAATATAGACAATTGTAAATATGTATAAATATTGGAGGGCTTAAATGGGAAAATGTGAGAATTTTTTCAAGGCATTATCGGATGAGACAAGAGTCCACATCTTAAAGATGCTGGAAGAAAAAGAAATGTGTGTCTCTGATATAGGGGAGGCTTTTGAGGTATCCCAGCCTACCATCTCTCATCATCTGGATATTTTAAAGCGAGCAGGACTGGTAAAATCAAAGAGAAAGGGACAGAATATTTACTATTCCTTGAATAAGGATTGGCTGAAGGAATGCTGTGGCGATTTTCTCTCAATGTTTGAATGCTGTCTGGATTTTTTAAAAAACTATAAAATTGTAAAAAAAGGAGGTGATAAAGAATGAGCGGATGCTGTGTTTCTGAAGAAGAGAGAATAGAGAATCTAATTTCTCTTGCCATAGTCATCGGGGTAGGGTGTAAGCCTTGCACCAAATTTTACATTGATAAGGCGTTGAAAGAGGGTTGTTCTAAGGAAGACCTAAAGAAGGTTATATCAATAGCCGAGTCTTTGGAGAAGTCTGAATGCCTGCGTAAGGCCGTGAGAGAAGAAAATGCAGACAGGATGAAAGAGCCTCTTAAAATAGCAAAAGAGCTATTGGAGGCAAAATAATATGGAGGTGATAGCGATGAATTGCAAAAGATTTTTGGCGTTTATTTCCTCTGTTTGTCCAATGTGCAACATTAAAAGGAAATTTCCCCATTCTTCCTTTGCCAGGATGATAAAAAAGGGTGAAAAATTCTGTCCTTGTTGTAAAGCCTATGAGGAAATCTATAGAAAAATGGGTGATAAAAATGAAGAAGAACAAAATACAAAAGATTGTAGAAGAAGCCTATAGCAAGATTGCCCAAGGAAAAGAAGGTTGTGGATGTGGCACTTGTGGGCCAAATACCAAAGAGTTTGCCAAATCCATCGGTTATTCTGAAGAAGAATTGAAGGCTATTCCAGAAGAGGCTAATTTTGCTTTAAGCTGTGGAAATCCGACGGCATTAGCCAACCTCAAAGAAGGTGAAATTGTCCTTGACCTTGGCTGTGGTGCTGGGTTTGATTGCTTTCTGGCGGCAAGCAAAGTTGGTGCAAATGGCAAGGTTATCGGTGTGGATATGACACCAGAGATGATTGAGAAAGCAAGAAACAATGCAGAAAAGAACAAGATTGGTAATGTTGAATTCAGGCTCGGTGAGATAGAAAACTTACCTGTAGCAGGTAATTCAGTTGATGTGGTGATGAGTAATTGTGTCATTAATTTATCGGCTGATAAACCAAAGGTATTTCAGGAAGTTTATCGGGTTTTAAAGCCTGGCGGCAGGATAGCGATTTCGGACATTGCCCTTTTAAAAGAGCTTCCAAAGAAAATACAGGAAAGCATTGAGGCTTATGTAGGTTGTGTTGCTGGCGCAATTCTAGTTGATGAATACAAAAGGGTTGTTGAAAAAGCAGGGTTAAAGGATGTTAAAGTCAACATTAAAGACACAGCCTGTATCGACCTGAACACAAAAGATCCCATAGCAAGGGCAATTTGGGATAATTTGGGAGGGACAGAATCTCTAAAAAACTATGTTGTCAGTGTTTATGTAGAGGGGAAGAAGAGACACAGGTCTAAAGTTACCTGCACAGGTGGAAATCTTTTGCTTTGACAAAATGGTGATTGTCTGGTATAATCTGGTGAGAGAGAGGATGGTGGAATTAATGAATTATCTTAAGGCAGTTTTTTGGGATTATCCACAATTTACCAATAAAGAAAATCTAAAAAAATACCTTCAAGAGGAAAAAAACTCCAGTTCATATCTATGGATATTAAAGAGATTTCTTGAATATGGCAGGGTTATTGATACGATAACCTATTTCAAAATAGATGAAATAGCTCAACAATTACATAATCTAAAACTAACACCTTATACTTATAGAAAATGGACGAGGATGATTGAAGTTTATGGAAAACCTCATAGAAAATAAAAACTATTATGCCTCACAAACACAACGGGAAATATTACTTCAGCTTATGACACATCCGACGATAGAGGAATCTTTCTTTTTGACCGGTGGTACAGCTCTTGCGGTATTCTATCTACACCATAGAGTATCGGAGGATTTGGATTTCTTTACACTTCATTCCTTAGACCTGGCTGAAATAGACTTTTGGATAAGGAGAATGTGGCCACAAAATGGTATTAAAATCAAAGAAAGTCCAAACTTTCTCTCGTATCTGATAAATGAAATAAAGGTTGATTTTGTTATTGATTCACTCTCAAACAAAGAAAACAGGCAAAAGGTTTTATTGGAAAACAAGCACTATCTTTTAGTTGATACGATTAATAATATCTTTTCTAATAAGTTCTGTACCATTGCCAGTAGAACAGAACCCAAGGACTTTATTGATTTTTACTTTATACACCGTTCGTTTCCCCGGGAGGATATGGACAAGTTGTATCATAGTGCCAGAATGAAAGATGCCATCTTTGAGGATCCTCCTACTGTATCTTTTCAAATAGAAGAAGGGCTTGCTTTTTTAATGAAAAATCAAGCAATCTTCCCTCAAATATTCAGAGATTTTGACCTGGACGATTTTCTTAAATTTTATAAGGAAATTATTAACTGGCTATACCAACTGGTAAAGATATAGTAACCGCAAAGATATTTGGTAAAATTATCAAAAACTTGTCTCTGTGGCTAAAATCTATTTTTAGGAGGGAAAAAAATGAAGGGGGATAAGGGGATAAAGGAGTGTGGTATAATTTTGTTTTCCCAGGTCGACCTATTTCACAGGTCGAAAAAAATTCTTAGACAACCACTTGACAAAACTCTGTTTGTATAGTATAATCAATATAGTGAATAAAAAAAGGAGATTTTGTTCAGTATAATTAGGAAAATGACCAAAGAGATAGTCTTGCAACATAAATTAGAAAAAGAAAGACTCCTCTCAAAAGATTATATCGAACGAGAAAAACTTGATTTTGGGAGAAAATATTTAGACTCTTCGCTCATTAAGATAGTTACTGGTCCAAGAAGGGCAGGGAAATCTGTATTCTCACTCCTGCTCTTAAAGGATAAGGACTTTGCTTATATAAATTTTGATGATGAAGCCATTTTGAAGATAAAGGATTATGATGAAATCCTTAAGTCAATCCATGAGGTCTATCCCCAGACAAATATTATTTTATTTGATGAAATTCAAAATCTACCAGACTGGGAGTTATTTGTCAATAAACTCCAGAGAAGGGGATTTAATTTAGTCTTAACTGGTTCGAATGCCCGACTCCTTTCTCAGGAGATGTCCAATAGATTAACTGGCAGATACATTCCGATAGAGATTTTCCCATTTAATTTCAGGGAGGTCTTAAGGGCTAAAGAGCTAAAGGTAGGGGAAGAAGAGTTTAATCTTCCTGAGGTTAAAGGACGGATTTTAAACTATCTGGACGATTATCTTAAGAAGGGTGGATTCCCTGAGGTGGTAGTCACAAATTTAGAGCCAAGGATATATCTGCAAACACTCTTTGATGCCATCCTTCTGCGGGATATAGTTAAAAGGTATAATATTAGATTCTCTCAGAAAATCTATGAATTATCCCTCTATTTAACCGCTAATTTTTGTAATGAGTTTAGCTTCAAAAGATTAACGAATATCTTGGAGTTTAGAAGCACAAATACCCTTCAGAATTATCTGAGATATCTTGAAGAAACCTACTTATTCTTTCCTTTAAACCGATTCTCTTTTAAGATGCAAGAGGTGATTAAAACCCCAAAGAAGATATACCTTGTGGACAATGGCTTTATTCCACTTCTATCTTCCCAGAATTTAGGTAGGTTGATGGAGAATTTGGTTATGACAGAATGCTTAAGACGAGGATTCAAATCCAACGAGAACCTTTTTTATTATAAGACAAGGAATAATAAAGAGGTTGATTTTGTTCTCAAGGAAGGACTAAAGATTAAAGGCTTAATCCAGGTATGTTATGAAATGGATAATTCCCTTATCCGTGAAAGGGAGTTAAAGGCATTGGTTGAGGCAAGTAATGACTTAAATTGTAATGAGCTATTGGTGATTACCTGGGATTATAAAACCCAGGAGAAATTTAAGGATAAAATGATTAGATTTATCCCCTTATGGAAATGGCTATTAGAATAGTGAAAAATCCTTTGTGCCTATTTCCCATCTTATTCTGTAACTGCTCACCGCAGAGATGATATGATAAAGTGTCAAGTTTGACCTGCGAAAGATTTTGTGGTATACTATACAAAAAGTATTAACTAACTAAAATAAGGAGGACAAACTTATGACACAAACAACATATTTACCAAAAGATTATGAACTATTCATTGGGCTAGTACCCTGTCTCTATTCAATTGATGGATAAAGTCGCTTCAACTTAATCCGGGCATCTGGGGTTGTAAATTGCCACTTCACTTTAGCCTCTACCTTGTTCCTATCTGATTTCCAAGATGCCACCTCCCTTTTCATCTCAGAAATGTTTTCGATTCTTCGTGACAAACACTGTTCGCTCAGAACACTTAATTCTATCTCTGCCATATTCAGCCAACTGCCATGCTTTGGCGTGTGGTGAATCTCCAGGCGATCCGCAATACGCTTTGCTTCGCCAGGTTCAAACAGTTCGTACAAAGACGCTGGTGTATGCGTATTAAGGTTGTCTATTACCAAAACAATCTTTTGGCTTTCTGGATATTTCTCTTCAACCAGATTGCGGATGAACTTAGCAAAATCGACTTTTGTGCGGTGTTCGGTCACTTCCACATGTCTTTTGCCAGCCAACGGTTCAAACGCCATAAACAGATTAGCAACGCCATTGCGTCTATACTCGTGGTCATACCTGAGCGGCTGTCCAGGTTCTGCTGGGATTGGCTTGCGTATCTCGCCAATCAATTGTCTGCACAACTCGTCTAAACATACCATTGGACGCAGCGGATCATAAGGCCGTTTGTACACATCTAAAACATCTTCCATTCGCCAAACAAATTCTGCATTAGCTTGAGGCGGAATACACCATTGTTTGCTTAACCAAGGTTTAATTTCGTTTTTTTAAAGTGCGATGCACGGTGTCCTTAGATACCGAATCGATATACTCTAATGTAACCATCCTCTCTGCAAGCAATCTCAGTGTCCATCGACTGCGACCTTCTGGTGGCTCGTTGCAGGCCAGAGCAACCAGATGAACTTCAGCGTCGCCATCAATCTTTCGCCGATATTCACGCCGTGGCATCCTGCGTCCCAGGGCTGCTTCCAAACCTTCTTCTAGAGGGTCGGACCTATTCTAACCCCGCATCAGAAGTAGGATTAGAGAGATTATGTAATAATTACACCTCCCATCCTTAAATCCTACCCATATCTCTTTGCCCTCCCCTTTAATCTTTCCTTAAAATCAATATTTTTGTTTAGTAACTATTCACCACGAAGAGCACGAAGGGCAGGGAGATGTTACAGAACAAATCTCTTTATGCTTTCTTTCTATCTTTCCACATTGAAATTTATCAATAGACCAACCTTAAATAGTAGTCAGTAGTTAGTAGTCAGTAATTACTGTTCACTCTTCACCTCTTCCCTACTGACTACTCTCTACTCTCTACTATTTTAGGTAATGACTCTATTCGATAATTCATCAAATTTCACTTCGTGCTCTCCGTGCCCTTCGTGGTGAATAGTTACGTTGGACGCAGATAAACGCAGATTTTCAAGATTTTAAACTACAGAATTTTTTATTATCCTGATAATCTGTGCAAATCTGCGTCCCATTAACTTGAAAACCAATTCCGTGCTAATCCGTGTTAATCAGTGGCTGAATAGTTACGTTTTAGATTGTAATAATCGGCGTAGAATATTATAAATCCATATATCAACAGGAAACCACAATAAGTGGTAATGTAAGCGAGCTATTGCTATGTATCTGAATATTTCAGCAACACATCTCCTGATACTTTTCAGTTTTTCGGTTATATAAGGTCTATACAACATCCGTAGATAGAGAATAGCTCGTTGTATATACCTGATTTCTGTAGCAGTGAATCTACCGGGGAAATAATCAAGTTTACTACTGCCATAAGCATCTACATTCAAAGCTATCCAATCTGCCAAATTCTTAGGTTCCTTGAAACCATGTTGTAATGATAATTTGAACAATGCCGTACCTGGTAAAGGTAAATATGTATTCAAAGCAATCAATGTATTTGAGCGATGAAGACACAGTTTGGCACAAGTGGAAATTGTTTCCTTTATCTCCTGAAATGATTCTGTAGGAAAACCAACGATGAACGACAATAAAACTAATATATCAGGATATTTTTTCAAAACTACCATAGCTCGTTCTATATCCTCTACCCCGAACCCTTTTGTTATTAATTGTAATATTCTCTCGGAGGATGACTCAATACCAATGAAAACCGACCTGATACCAGCTGTATGTAATGTATCAATGATATCATAATCTATTTGGTTTACTCTCAAATCTACTGCATAGCAAATAAATCCATTTTGACTCATCCATTGCAACAATTCTATCGCACGCTTTTTATTGCCCAAAAAACAATCATCCAGAAAGAGAAATGAATTAATACTATATTGAGAACGAAGATACTGCATTTCTTTCTGGATTTGAGTTATATCTGATGGTTGCCAATGTCTGCCATGGAATGCTTTATTGTAACAAAAGCCACAGTTAAAGGGACATCCTCGCGAACAGATGAAGCCGATAATTTTCTCTTGATGATTGGTGCTAAAGACAAATTCCTGAACGGGAAAACTTTCCCAGTCGGGACGTTCTATGGTAGAGTCAATTCCTGGAATACCTGGAGGGTTAATGACAACTTTACCGTTATTACGATATGCCAGTGACGGAACCTGTTCAATACCGATATTACGGTGAAGCATCTGGGCTATGGCTACTATTGTAGATTCACCAGGTCCCACGCATATCCAGTCAATAGATGGTTCATAGAGGCATTGTTCCGGTTCAAGGGAAGGATGGACTCCGCCCCACAAAATTGGTAAATCAGGCTGAAGTTGTTTGAGTAATCTTGACAGATGTAATGCCATCTTCAATTTGAATCCTACAAGGACAGAAAAGCCTACCACCTGTGGCTGTAATGCGAGTACTTGATTAACCCATTTGTATGAGTCATCCCCAAATCGAAACAATACTATTTGCGATTGTTCTCCAGCATTTTTAAGTGCACCTGCCAAACACGCCAGAGCCAATGGTGGATATTTAACTCCATATACATCACATGGAGGAACGACAATTTCAGCTAATACAATCATTGTTTAGTCTCCTTCTAAAGAAAAACTCCATCGAAGCACATAGATATGCCATTTAATTTTATTCAAAAATAATTTTCGACGGTCAGGGGAATAAAAATATAAAATGTATAGAACCGACCAAAAGATTCCTTTCCCCAATGCCCCAACTAAAGTTATCAGTTTGATAATGCTCGCCTTAATAAAACCAAGATGTTTTCGATAAAAATATTGCTGACCGTTTAAAATAGCACTAACACGGTTAGCAAGGGATACTACAGTACTTCCACCTCCGATGTGAATTACCTTTGGTTTTGGGGTATAGATAATATGCCATCCATTCTTCTTAATTCGATAACACCAATCCCATTCTTCAGCATAAAAGAACATTGTTTCATCCATAAGACCTGCCTGTTCAACAGCCTCACGGCGAACAATGATACATGCTCCCACTATCCAATCAACATCTTGCTCTTGAAGATGTTCCTGGTAGGAAAGAAAGGGAGGAGAAAAATACTTGTATTCCTTCTGTATCAAATTACTCAATTTCCCGATGGGATTAAAATTCGCAAGAATGGAATACAGCGTTGGAAACCAACCACAGGCTGGTTGTAGAGAACCATCCGGGTTTAGTAGCCCGCAACCACCAGCACCGGCTCTTTGATTCTCATCCATATATTGCACTATTTGAGAAATAGCGTCATTAACAATAATTGTATCACTATTAAGAAGGAGAAAATAGTGTCCATTTGCTTGACGCATTCCTTCATTGCAGGCAAAAGCGAATCCTTCATTTTTCTCGTTTCGGATAAGGATTGTCTGAGGAAATTTTACTTGCACCATTTCACAGCTACCATCTGTAGAACCGTTATCTACAACGATTACTTCATAGGTTACATTGATTGTCTGATTGTAAATTGACTCAAGACATTTTTCCAGTAACTCACAGGTATTCCAATTAACAATAATCACAGAGATGTTACAAGTAGATTCTCGATGTAGCAGTAATGGATGTTTTAAACGCCCCACTTGCGGCTGACTATCCATAAATCCATACCTCCTCCAGTTGTTGCGACAGTGTTTTCCAACTGTATTTTGTTTCAACCAATTGACGGGCTCTTTTTGCCAGAGAATAGGCAAGAGAATCATTCTCCAGTAAACTACACAATGCTCGGGTGAACTCCTGTGATGTGTTAGCCAATAGTAATTCTTGTTCGCTCTGAATGTCAATCCCTTCACATCCTAATGCTGTTGATACTACGGGTAATCCAGCGGAAAATGCCTCCAGAACCTTAAGTCGTGTTCCACCGCCATTAAAAATGGGCACTACCATTGCGCGACATTGATGCATAAATGCGCAAACATCTTTAACATAACCGTGTATGGTGATACCATTCGTGCTATGTAATCTTTTAATATCCTCTGGAACGGCATCTCCAACAACTTCCAGCCGAACATCTGGCAAATGCTTGTGAATCTGTGGTAACACTTCCTGAATAAAAAAACGCAGTCCTATAACATTCGGAGGATGTCGAAAATAACCGAGAAATAGAATGGAATGATTGTTAATTTCACAAGGATGAAACGAAAAATATTCTGTATCAACACCGTTAGGTACCACCCAAACCTTCTCTGGAGAAGCATACTGTTGAATGTGCTGGCAATCTACTTCTGAAGGGGTAATCATTGCATCACATCGTGACCATAAAGATTGCTCAAATTGTCTCATACGAATTATCTCCCTTTGCAAGAATTTTTTCTGTCGGTCATTGCTTTGTTCTGCAAGGCGTTGAAGGGCTATGTAGCTAATGTCGATTTCGTCAAGCACTATCCTGACATCAGGTGCATACCTCCTTATCAGTGGTAAATATCGTCCCATAGCAGTATATTCCAACTGAACAACATCAAAATGATATTTGATTAACAATCTTTTGAGATGTTGAGCGAGCGGTGGGAAATAAAAGCGTGAAGCCTCCCGTGGTAGCCCGACAATCCGCTCTTGCAATCGCCGTATTGTTCTCAACCATTTCCATGGCAACATAGCTTCAGCCAACCGTTGACCAAATGTATCATTATTTCTGGCCAGGACAAGAACGGCAGGTTCTTTAAGTCCTTCCAATGCCTCTGGAAATCTGTAAAGGTTAGGGGTAATCAACGAAAGAAGTTGCACATTATGCCGCTGTCCAGTATAACGGATTAAATTGAAAATGCGGCTATGTCCACCTGAACGAATTGGCAATGGATAGAAGGGTGATACAATTAATATTTTCATGTTAAATCTCTCGTAAGCGTTTAGGTAGTGCACGGTTTTTAGAGCTAAACGAACGAATCGAACAAAATATTTGGGAATAATTCATTTTTTAAAAATAAAAAAAATCATAGGATTAGTTCCTTGACTATAATGTATTAGTTCTTCGATGTTTAATCTGTTTTTAATTGACATAATTTTATCATATACAACTTTTTCTTTTGCGGGAGATGCTGTAAAATATTCTATCTTTTTCTGTTTTAACCAATCTATAATCACACCACCTTCAGCATCAAAACCAGTAGGCTCTGCCGTATGAAATACATCATGGACACTTACCGGGGTTCCATTTTTTAGATTAGAAAATATATTTTGGATATACCAATGGGCGAAAGTGTCAGAATGATCTGAATCCATAAAAAGATAATCGATTTTTTGAGGTAATTTTTCTGTATTTTCCCTTATATCTCCTTTGGTAAACACCCACCTATTTTTAGATAAATCTAATGGTACCAATTTTGTCGAGTAATTCACTATGTCATATGAATATAATATTCCAAAACCGTTATCTTTTATTGCATTTAGGAGCCATGATGTTGACCATCCTCCGCAAGGGGAAATTTCAACAACAGTCTCTGGCTTAAATTCTCGAATCAATAAATAAGTTAGTTCTGCCTCAACATCATCCAATTGAGGATCCATTTTAACTACATTCTGTGTATAACTAAACTTTTTTAAAATATATCGCAGTGCACGGTAGATAAAATATTTTTCAAACCAAGGTTTTTCAAACCATGTGTAACCCTTTTGAGAATGTAATTTTCTTTGATATTTTCTTACCTTTCGAAGATCATATAAATATTTCTCATATAAACCAAGGATAAAATTAATATTCAATTCATTAGTCATAATAATAAATCACCTTTTCTTTTTATAAATGTAACCAAACCGCCAACAAGCAATTTCGGACAACGGCACAGTGGGTATGCGAAGATGAAGGCTGTGGCCTTTGACAAAAACAAGACTGCACCAGGATATTGTAGTCATCGAGTTTCCCTTCTAAACAAAATTTCTTGGCAACTTAAAACTTGCCTTTATTCTCTTTATCGGTATGATACATCTTAAACTTTAACTAATCTGAGTTACTACCGTCTTTCTTATACTTCTGAGGTATAATCTGCGTCACATTTTTTCCCAGCAATTATCTTTTTTAGACTCTTCAATTGCAACCAGAGGACATGAATCAAAGGTCGTGACCATATCAGAACGGTCGGTGCCAGACGACAAGTCAAAAATGTATCCAGCAAGAATTCCACACATCGCGACAGAGACTTTGGTAATAGATATAGATAGGCATAAACTTTTACAAATGTGTGAAAGTATTGCCAAAACATATGTAACTGCTGACAGGATAGGCTGGGAAGATTTAAAACGGTATTCATATAATCATTGTTTACTCTGCGTTCAGTAAGCAATCTTTCATCACGGCACAACTCATAGAGCCGCGTTCCGGGATAAGGATAGAAAATAGTATGCCGAATATCGTCAACACTGCAATGTGCATTTAATTTAATGGTATCCAATATTCGACTTGGGTTTTCATGAGGAAGACCAATCATATTAAAAGACATAACCTTTATCCCATATTTCCTTGCAGTATGAAAGGCGTTGATTATGGTATTCTTTTCAAGATTGCGATTCAACAATTCCTTGCGGATATATTCATTGCCACTTTCTAATCCAATTCGCAGTTCATAGCAGCCAGCGTAGGAGAGCATTTGTATCGTTTTCTCATTACAAAGGCTGGGATGAATATTACAGCAAAATGGTAGCGAAATCTTTTGTCTATATAATTCCACAAACTCTTGTGCCCAATCTGACTTTAAGACGAGAATATCGTCATCGAAATGCAACCCCTTAACAAATGGATAGTCATGCAATACCTGCTGGATTTCCTGGATAACACTATTTACAGAGCGAAATCTGACATAATGCCCTAATTCCTTATAGAGATTTCTCAGTGCTTCGTTACTGCAATAGGTGCAAGAATAAGGACATCCCCGAGAAATCATAAATGTTGCTTCCTTCCGCTGTTCAAAATATAGATGTGGATAATCAAATAGTTCACGGTCCGGGAACGGGAGTTCGTCGAGGTTTTCGATAAGATGCCGCAGTGGATTGCGTACCACCTTTCCATTCATTCTCAACCATAGATTAGGAATGTTATCCAACCTTTTACCTTGTTCAAGTGCTGTGCATACATCCAGTAAGCATCCCTCTCCTTCCCCGACACAAATCATATCAATCCCGGGTGTTTGTATGCTTTCCTCAGGTGACAGGGTGGGATGAATACCTCCATATATCGTCGGTGTATTTTTATATACATTTTTAAGACACACCACCATTTTCTTGACCATTGCATAACCGTGAGTGGTTGAAGAAAAGGCAATAAGGTCAGGTTGATGTTGTTCGAGAGAGTGAGAGAAGTCTGCGGTGGAATACTCCGAATTGGTTATGTGAACGAGCGAAGTAGAATGCCCTGCACTCTTCAAAACCGCCGAAAGTAAGGCAATTCCAGTATAGAAGGTTCCTTTGTAATCGGGAATATATTCAAATATATCAGGATAGACAAAGGTTACTTTCATTGTTGCTGACAATGTCCTCCTCTAATCAAAGTTTGTAAGCGTTCAGGTGGTGTAACAAAAGGAGATGTGGAGATTAAGGAGATAGGGAGATATTATTAAAAAAATTGAAATTA
Organism: bacterium; assembly: GCA_040757115.1. Classification (NCBI taxonomy): domain Bacteria; species bacterium. The sequence goes on from JBFLYA010000059.1 coordinate 19,035, forward strand.
ATAGAAACTAATAGAAATTTATGGAAATTTGTTGTTTTCCACAATCAATTTCTACCTATTTCTATAAATTTCAATCTATTTCTATTATCTTATCTCCATATCACTCTTATCTCCTTATCCCCTTT
>JBFLYA010000060.1 GCA_040757115.1 bacterium
TAATAATTAATTTTTTAATTTTATTTTCAACCCCCACCCCCCAATCTTGGGGGCTTTAATAAGGAATTAGGATTGTGGCATTCAAAATGACCAACAATATATATTATACGAGGACGATGAAAATGGGTTTGATGGTTGGATGGTTCAGGTGAAATCAGGCTGAAGCCTGCGGCTACCAGCCTTCTCGAGTCCCGAACCCCGAGTCCCGATTTTCAGAAAAAATCTGTGTAATCTGCGAAATCTGCGGATATTTTCAGGAGGACTGCTATGATTAGTCAAGAAGATGTTATTTACTTTATCCTTACAGATAGGTTCTGTGATGGTGACCCGAACAACAATCAGGATGTGGATAAGAATAATCTTAAACAATATCACGGTGGTGATTTTGCGGGGATTATAAAAAAAATACCTTATCTTAAAAAATTAGGCATTACTACAGTTTGGATTACACCGGTTTACTTATCTATTGGAACAGTTGGCGATTCTGCTGGTTACCACGGTTATTGGGCACTTGATTTCGAGCGAATTGACCCTCACCTTTACTCACAAGACCCTTCATTGGCTGAAGGGAGCAAAGAGTATTTAAAGAGATTAGTCGATAAACTTCACAAGGCAAATATCAAGGTCATACTCGATATGGTAGTTAATCATACGAGTTATCATAATCAAGCTTATCACGACTATCCCTACAAAAAGATACAGGACACCTGGTTCAATCCTGCCAGAGCAGAATGGGATGAGATAGAATCTCCACTTGCCGGGCTACCTGACTTGAATCATGACCTGCCTGAAGTAGCCGATTACTTTGTCAATAATATCGTTGATTGGATAGAACAAACAGGAATTGACGGCATTCGTATGGATACAATTAAGCATGTAGAAAAAAGGTTCTGGCATTTCTTTAAATCCTATGTCAAAGGAAAATATCGAAATATTACCTTACTTGGTGAATATTTAGGCTATGATGTCTATCGGATATCTGAGTACCAAAAGGCACATGATTTTGATACCCTCTTTGATTTTCCTCTATGTGCAGTTATCAAAGAGGTTTTTATCCACAATGCTCCTATGACCAAACTTGCTCAACCCAGACTAAAAGAGGGTGAACCTGAAGGTATCCTTGATATGGATAAGTATTACACTAATGCCAACCGATTAGTTACCATGATAGATAATCATGATTTAGATAAAAGATTTATGACAGAAATATTAGATAAGGTAGGACATTGGGATATGGATTTAGCTGTAGAGATATTCAAAACCGTTCTGACTTTCTTATTCACTACCAGAGGTATCCCTCAGATTTACTACGGCACAGAAATAGGTATGGAGGGCTATGGCGACCCGGACAATCGTAAAAGTATGCCATGGAAAAAGGTTTTTGGGGATAAATTAACGCCCATAGTTAAACCACAAAGTGAAATCTTCAATCATCTAAAATCACTTATTAAATTACAAAGGGAAAATAAGGCTATCACTTGTGGTTATTTGTTCACCCTTTATGTCGATACTTTCATCTATGCCTATCTGCGGGAATTTCGCGGGAATACCATCATTGTGGTCATCAATAACGGCTTAACCCCGATGCCTTCTCCCCTTTCGATACCTATTGAAGTAAATTCTAATATTCCACCCAGAATTAAAGAAAACCTGCAAAAGGGAAAAACACTGACTAATCTATTAAATCCAAAAGAGATAATCCCTTATGAGAATGGACAAATCAGTGTCAAACTACACAGGAAAGAGGCAAAGGTATATAAGTTAAGTTAGGGTTAGGTGGCTGATTTGGTTTAGGGATTATGAAGTTATTCTTTTTGCACAACCATCCTGACCTAACTCCTGAGCCTGTCAGGAGCAGGCTTACATTTAAAAAATCAGCCATTTCCGAATGAATATTTGTCATACTTAACTCTTCCTATTCCAAAATTAAGGATTCGGCTACCAACTGCCAGATATATTTGACTTCGATATCTAAATTGTACTTGCCTTTCAGGTTTTTCATGATCTGATCCCGGCAGTTGGAACAACCCGTAACTACAACCTCGGCTCCTGAGTTTTTTATCGACTCGGCTTTTTTGAGGCCATTGTAAGTAAGTTCTTCTTTATACGGCCCGGGCCACATGCCACCACCAGCACCACAGCAGAATGAATTGGGGCCTGTGGGATACATCTCTACAATATTATCTGTACACTGGGCCAGTATCCATCTTGGTTCATCATACATGCCCTGGCCAAAAAAAAGCTCTGCTACCCGACCGTGCTTACAGGAATCATGCCAGACATGGAGTTTAGTGTTCTTACTCTTGTCAACCTTTATCCGGCCTTGTTTCAGGTATTCGATGATAATATCGTAGATGTAGAGATAATCAATACTTAAATTAGCATCCTTCTCTTTCCATTTCTCAATGCCTAAGCGGCAGCCAAAAGAACCCCCACCGCAGTCAGGTAGAATCAGCCGTTTGATATTGTGCTTTTGGACAAAGTCAATCTTGCGCCGGGCTAAGGTCATGGATGCTTCTTCATTCCCAGTAAAAAGGCCCCAGTCAACCGCTTCCCAATTTTTACCTGGAATAGTCCAGTCTGCTTTAGCGGCATAAAATATCTTCCAGTACCATTTCATATCATCCGAATCTGCCGAAATCTCTTTAGAATTAGGGTAAAAGGCAACATCCGCACCATCTTTGTCTATGGGCAGCTTAAAATCAGCAAACCCTTCTTCTTCTCGCAGTTCTTCCTCAACCATTTCTAACACCTGGAAATATACCGCTTCAGGAATACCCATATTATTTCCAGTAGCCAGCGCCTTTTCTGTCCCCTTATGTAGCACCCCAGGCACCTTATCCCTGGGTCTAAGAGCCTTCATCAATTCCATTATGTGAACAATGTCAACTTTCATCGGGCAGGCATACATACATCTTCCACAAATGGTGCAAACCCAGGGAAATTTGGAATGCACCACCTCATCCACCATTCCATAGGCCAACATTCGCAGTACCTTGCGGATATCCAGCCCATCCATCTGGGGACAATCTGTAACAATACATCCACCCGTACAGGTATTACAGGTCAAACAGGCAGACAAATCTGCTTTTTTCAGAATTTTTTTAAGTTCATCCGGGATTGATTTTAATTGAATAGCTTCCATTTTTAAGCCCCTTAATCTTGTTTTATCTCATCTGCTCCTGCTTCTTTCAACTTCAGGAGAATAAGTTTTATGACTGCATCAATTTTATCCTGGGATAGAATACCAATTCCTTCTGCCAGCGATTCTATTTCTGCTTCTTCTTTCTCCAGTCCTTTGGATGCTAAGAATGTGTTCACTCCCTCTTCTTCATCTTCTGGCAATAGTCCACAGCCACCAGTAGTGCCCAGGAATTCTCCATTTTTGAAAACAGGCACAACTATTTTTATCATATTCAAATCACATTCTTCTACTATCGGTTTACCCTTTTTCTTCGCCATAGCCGACAGGGACTGATGAGCCATTCCACAGATTGATGCACTGGTGGAAGGATTGGCTTTTATTTCCGCACAAATCTTGTTAGCAAAGGCAGCTGGTGGATGAATAGCCTTATTTTCCGCATTAAATGTGACCCCGGTCAAACCTGTCAGGTTATACACCTTTTCTCCAACCCCCTTCCAAAAATCCAGGGGTGCTAATTCAGTAATTGTCATCGCATACCTCCTAACTCCAAAAATTATTTCGACCTGTGCGGTTAGGTTATAGACTGCCAATTTGAGTTCCCCACGCTGATGGAATCTGAAATCTCCCCCGCTGGCGGGAGATTAAGAGGGTGGAAATCTCTTCTGCCCTTGATAATTTCTAACCGCACCAGGCTTCATAGCCTGTTTTTTCCTCCCTTCTAAGAGCTTATAAATGGATTTTAGGCTTTAGCCTTTCATTGCAAATTATGAAATCCTAAAGGATTAATTCCAGGGAAATAGGGCAGTTTAAGTTGTTACTTCTTCCTCAGTGGACTTGGCCCCAGTTCTCGTATCTTCTCAGTCATCTCCCGGGAAACCTCAACAAATCTTTGCCCCATAGCTGCACTCATGCTATACATTTCAACTCGCTGTCCACCAATTCCAATTTCATCGAGCACCTTTTTAGCCCGTGCTACTCGCCGTTTAGCCTTGATATTGCCATCTGTAAACTGACAGTTACCATCCGAGCAGCCAAATACATATACCCCGTCAGCCCCTGATTCAATAGCCTTGAGCAAATGCAAAATATCCACCCGGCCGGTACAGGGTATCTGGACAACTTTAACATTGGTTGGAATGCTCAGCCCCATAGTTTCACTTACTTTGGCTGCTGAAGAGGGACAATTGGTACAACAAAAGACAATTAACTTTGGTTCAAACTCTGCCATAAAAGCTCTCCTTGCTATGAGAATAAAAGCGATTCTGTTTTGGCTATCAGTTGTTGATCGGTATAACCTGCCAGACTGATGGCCTTGCCCGGGCATTCCGAGACACATATTCCGCAGCCGCGGCATAACCCTGGCTCAATAGAGGCTACTCGCTGCTCCGGATCCACAATCGGCACCTGGAACGGGCACATACGCACACAGGTGAGGCACCCAACACATTTTTCCTCATCCACCTCAGCCACAACCCCACCAATAGCAATGGTATCCCGGGATAATATTGCCATTGCCCGACCGGCAGCAGCCTGTCCTTGAATAATACTCTCGTCTATAGATTTTGGAGACAAGGCCATTCCGGCCAAAAACACTCCCTCTGTCATCGCCTCTACTGGTTTTAGTTTAGCTGGTGATTCTACAAAGAAGCCATCTTTATCCAGAGCCACCTTGAACTGTTTAGCCAACTTTTCACTGCCCTGGCTTACGATGGCAGACTGTAGACAAATAAAGTCAGGTTCAATCATTACTGGTAGGCCAAGCACATGATCGGTAACAGTTACCCAAAGCCTCCCATTATCTTTCTCACAAACCTCAGGCTTATTTTCAAGGGTATAGCGGATAAACATCACACCCAGCAGGCGGGCCTGCTTGTAAATATCTTCCCGCTCTCCATAGGTACGCATCTCACGGTAAAGCACATAAATATTCATATCAGGATTCTTTGTCTTCAGGTCTATAGCCTTACGCACCGCAAAAGAACAGCACAGGTTACTACAGTATGACCGCTGTTCTTCCCGAGAGCCTACACACTGAATAAAAACGGCTGCTTTTGCCTGTTCAAATACACCAGGGTCTTTTATCATCTGCTCATCAAACTCAGACCAGTTCCATACATTATGGTTCTGGCCGTAGAGGTATTCGGCTGGTTTAGTAACATCAGCCCCGGTAGCCAGAATAGTCACCCCATGCTTAATTTTAATTTCGGATTGCGAATTTCGGATTGTGGATTTGAAATTGCCAAGGAAACCTGAAGTTTTACCTATCTCGCTTTCAAGGTGCAGCACTATTTTAGGATGATTGCTCACTTCATTGATGAGCCTGGTCAGGTAGTCAGGAACGCAATATCCCTGCCAGGTTTTACTTACGCAGAGGGCATGACCACCCAATCGGTCTTTTTTCTCCACAATTGTTACTGGATAGCCCTGTTTAGCCAGTTTCAGGGCACTTTCCATACCTGCCACACCACCGCCTACCACCAAAGCTTGTTTTTCTACAGGCACATCCATCAGGCTAAGTGGTTCCTCAGATAGACTTAATACTTCAGAAGGCTTTTCTTCTGGTCGAGAAGCAGTTGGTTTAAGATAAGCTCCAATTTGGGCCACAACCGCACTTGCATTGGTAACCGCATGGCTAATATCCATTGGTCCATTCAGGGCACCACAGACAAAGATACCTGGCACAGAAGTGGTTGCCGGCTCAAATGGTTTGGCTTGAACAAAATGATTGGGACTCAAATCTACCCCAAGCTTTTCAGCCAGAACTATTGCTTGTCGGGAAGGTTTTAAGCCAACAGAGAGAACCACCATATCATAAGATTCTGTTTGCAGGTGGCCGTTGTCATCTGGATATTGAATCCTCAAATCAGCACTTTCCGGCACAGGATATATGGTATGAACCCGGGAGCGAATCAACCTGACCCCTTTTTCAAGTGCCTGGTTGGTGTAGTTCTCAAACCCTTTTCCATGTGCCCGCAGGTCCATATAAAAGATGGCCGCCTCTACCTGGGGTCTGGCTTCTTTGATATTAAGTGCCTCCTTAAGGGCGTACATACAGCAAACCGAGGAACAATACCCATTACCACCCTGATTAATATCCCTTGAGCCCACACATTGCAGCCAGGCAATTCTCGCTGGCTCCTTATTATCAGAAGGGCGTCTCAAGATTCCCTGATTAGGCCCGGTGGGTTTTTGTAAGACTTCAAATTCTACACTGGTAACCAGGTTTGGGAATTGGGTATAGGCATAGGTATCATAACCGGCCGGGTCAAATGGTTCAAAACCGGCTGATAAGATGATAGCCCCAACATTCAGACTCCCGGTCTTATCTTTATCCCGCACAGTTGCCTGGAAATTGCCGGCCTCTCCGTTTACCTCAACTACTTCTGAGTCGAGCAGAACTTCAATATTAGGATTCCGGATACACTCTGCCACAGAAGAGTCTATCTTGCAGCAGATACAAGTTGGATAGGTTCTGTGTAAATGGGGGATCATACCGCCCAATGAAGCTGACTTTTCAACCACATAAACACTATAGCCTGCATTTGCCAGATCCAGAGTTGCCTGGATTCCGGCTATGCCGCCTCCAACTACTAAAACCTGGCTAACTGTTTTTTCATTACTCATAACAACATCTCCTGTTCGATAATCAGACTCTTAGCGATCTGTCTACTTTTTGCTGTTTGCTGTTCGTCTGGCCAGTTCCTCAACGGTAGTTATCTCTAACCTGGTCTCCATTTCTGCTTCGAGCTCTTGCCAGAAAGAACGCACCGTATCATCTACTTCTTTGTCTGTTTTTATTTCAGTCCCCGGACAAAGACAAAACCCAGGGTCTATTGCCTCAATGATTTTTTTTACACTTATCTCTGAAGGTACCCCTTTAAAATGGTATCCACCAGTAACCCCACCCCTAACACTTTCCAGCATCCCAGCATGTTTTAGTTTATTGAGAAGCTGAGCTACAGATGAAAAGGAGATATTTTGCCTGCGGGCTATCTCATTGCCGGTAACAGTTGCTCCTTTGCTCTGTCTGGCAATATCTATCAGAATTACAATAGCATAATGCACTTTAGATGGAATTTTCATTACCAAAGCCTCAATCAACAAACACCAGGAATCAGGAATCAAACATTGACACTTATTATTGGTAGCCGATAGCGAAAAAAAATATATTAGGAATTTGAAAGTCTGTTTGTAGTAACCGCAATTATGCGGTTGTTTGTGGCCAGCCCACCCGCTAAAGGAGGGTGAGTCTCCCACTGGGAGCAGACCTTCTGCCTTTGGCACGGGGCACTACGAACAAATTGCCCGCAGGGTTCAACCTCAAACCTTAGCAATAATAATTGCCGACTTTACTCAAAAAATTTTGGTTTCCTCTTTCACAAGATTGAAGGTAAACCTTACAATCCCGACATTTATTGATTTCTTTACTACAAGTTACCACCCAGCAGGGCAGAGTCTTGTCACTGAAAGCTTGACATTTTTCCCTTTTAGCTTCAGGGCAATTTTTAGACTTCCAACAGGCAATGACTGCTAATAGCCGTTGAATACTGACGATATTCAATTTCTCCTGGTGAATCAGGTTACGAATATGGCGAATCCATTTCAGGTCTTCATTAAAGAATCGACTGCGGCCATTTACCGGGTCATGAAATGGCCTGATTAATCCTCTTTTCTCATATTCTCGAAGGGTACTGATGCTTATACCTAATCTTTTAGCCGCATTAGTCACAGAATAAGATTCTTGTTTACTTAATTCTACCATCTGATATTATCCTTAACAAACCTTAACAATAATAATTGCCGACCTTGCACAAAAAAAATTACTTTATATTCTTTTGAGCTTCAAGATAGACCTTACAGGTTCGACATTTATTAGCATTAGCACAACTGCCGTTGGCTAATGTCCAACACGGCACTGTTCTATCAATCACTGTCGTACATTTCCGGCGGGTTTCCTCAGGGCAATTTTTAATTTCCCAACAGGGCATAACCATTAATAACCGCTGAATACCTTTAATATTTAATCCCTGCTGATGAATCAAATCCCGGACACACCGAATCCATTGAATATCATCGTTAGAGAACAGTCTATAGCCATTAGACGGATTTCGATAAGGTTTAATCAACCCATCTTTTTCATATTCTCGAAGCATACGGACACTTATGCCTAATCTCTCCGCCGCGGTGGAAATATTATAAAAGGCAGTTAATTCCTTCAATCACCTCACCCCAAAAAACCTTTCTTTATAGAATGCTTCAAACCTTGCGGAAGTTAAGTGATGAGACATTATAACATAAGATTAAACTTTTGTCAACCAATTTTTCGAGGGTGTGTTAAAAAAGTCCTTGACAAACTCGAAAATATATGTTATATTAATAGTGGAAATGGAAACCATTATCATTAAGGGGTGAAGATTATGCCAGGTCCTCCATGGTGGCATGGAAAATTTAGAGATTGTGGGTGTCGGATGACTATACCCAGGCAGGCAATTCTTAATGTGTTGACTGGCACCTCTGAGCATTTGAGCGCAGAGGATATATATTTAGCTGTTCATAAGGTATATCCAGCCGTCGGCTTGACTACGGTCTATCGAACCCTGGATTTGTTAGCTCAGATGGGTCTGGTATTTAAATTTGATTTTGGTGATGGAAGAAACCGATATGAACTGATAAAAGGAACTAATCAACATCATCACCATCTGGTCTGTACTAATTGTGGCAGGATAATCGACTATTCCGACTTTATTGAGGAGGAGGTAAAACTCTTTAATCAGGTGGAATCAGCATTATCCCAGAAGCATAATTTTGAAATCATTGCCCACCAGGTTCAGTTTTTAGGAAGATGTAATAATTGTAAATCTGGTAAATAGTAAATGGTAACCGGTAATAGTTCACCAGTTACCATTTAACCAATTACCAATAGGGTTCTGCAAAATAGGATTTTGGGGAGACAACAAATAAATATCAAATAGCAAATAGCAAAATGCAAAATCACAAATCAAATTTCAAAAAGGACTGTAACTATTCAGCCACTGATTGACACGGATTAGCACGGATAAATACAGAGGTTAGAAGATAGAGGTCAGAGGACAGAGGAGAAAGGGAGAAACGGGGAAACGGAGAAAGGGGGAAGGAGAGGAGACACGAGGCACTATACCTGAATTTGCCTTCAACCTTGAGCCTAATTACGGACACGGATACCGGACACAGATTCACGAATTTTCCGTGTTTCATCTGTGTTTATCTGTGGCTGAACAGTTCAGATAATTTTACATTTTGATATGTAATTTTTATATTTGCTTTTTGCATTTTGCTTTGGAGGAAATTGATAAAAATAGAGGTTTTAAATACCTGCTTAAAAACTACAGTTTCCTAAATTTTGCAGAACTCTAAATTACCAAACCAAAGGAGGTGAGTAAAGATGCCAGCAGGAGATGGAACTGGGCCAATGGGAATGGGACCAATGACTGGTCGAGCAGCAGGCTACTGTGCTGGATACCAGATGCCAGGCTATGCTAATCCAATTCCAGGTCGGGGATTTGGCATGGGTTTTGGCCGCGGCAGAGGTTTTGGTATGGGCCGTGGTAGAGGCTTTAGGCATTGGTATTACGCTACCGGACTGCCAGGTTGGGCAAGATTTGGCTATCCACCAGCCTATCCTTACGAGCCTGAATTGAATCCAGAGCAGGAGAAAAGAATGCTCCAGGATGAAGCCAATGCCCTAAAGCAGAGCCTTCAGGATGTGGAAAGCCGCATCAGTGCTTTAGAGGAAGCAACTAAGAAGGCGGGAGGCATATGAACGCAGATTTACAGGATGCCAGAAAGATATACTCAGAAAAGGTAATCGAAAACTTTATGCAGCCTCAGAATGTGGGTAAGATTGAAGATGCAGATGCTATCGGGACTATAAAAGGTATTTGTGGCGATACCATGCAGATATGTTTTAAGGTAGCCAATGGTAAAATCACAGAGATCAGATTTATTACCGATGGTTGCGGGCCAACTATTGCCTGCGGCAGTATGGCTACTCAACTGGCTAAAGGCAAAAGTATTCAGGAAGCAATGAAGATTTCTCCCAATGATATCCTGGAAGGCTTAGATGGGCTGCCAGAAGACCATCTTCATTGTGCTATTTTAGCAGTAATGACACTTTACGGTGCGATAAGTAGATACTTATTATCCAAATAACACGGCGGTGTAGCCAAGCAGAGAAGGTAGAGGTCTGCAAAACCTCCATCCTCGGTGCAAATCCGGGCGCCGCCTCCAGAGTTAAAAAAGAGAAAGGTGATTAAAATGCCAAGAGGAAATGGAACAGGACCAGCAGGAATGGGACCAGGAACCGGCATGGGTAGAGGTGGCTGTATTCCTGGTGCAGGAATGGGAGCAGGTAGAGGGGGTGGCTTTTCTGGTGGAAGAGGTAGTGGCTGGTTGGGACTTATAGGGGCCCTACCGTATATTATCAGCCAGTTTCGCCAGATAAAGAAACCAGCAGCACTAAAAGCCTCCCAACTAAATAATCAACCAGTACCTGCAACTACACCAGAGCAAGAAAGGAAACAGCTTGAGAGCCAATTAGTAGAGATTAAACAGCAGATGAATGCTATTGAGCAACGCCTGGCAGAACTCAAATAATTGGTAACTGGTAACTGGTAATTGGTGATTGGTAATTGGTAACTGGTAATTGGTGATTGGTAACCATTTAACCAATTACCCAGGGTTCTGCAAAATAGGATTTTGGGGAGACAACAAATAAATATTAAATATCAAAATTACAAATCAAATTTCAAAGAGGAAGTAACAAGGTTTCTCAAAGAGTTGGAGGAATTTGGTAATATCTTTGCTTCAAGTATTTTAACGCTGAAAGGAAAGAGATAATTTTACATTTTGATATGTAATTTTTATATTTGCTTTTTGCATTTTGCTTTGGAGAAAATTGATAAAAATAGAGGCTTTAAATACCCGCTTAAAAACTACAGTTTCCTAATTTTGCAGAACCCTGAACCAATTACCAAAAAAGGAGGGAAGAATTGATGAAGGTAGCTATAACCGCACAAGGAGGTTCAATGGATTCTATGGTTGACCCGCGATTTGGACGGGCAAGATTCTTTGTGGTCTGTGATACCGAAACAGACAGCTTTGAGGTGGTTGATAACCAGCAGAATCTTCAAGCTATGCAGGGCGCAGGTATCCAGGCAGCACAGAATGTTGTCAGTACTGGAGCCCAAGTAGTCATGACCGGCAACTGCGGGCCAAAGGCATTTATGACCTTGCAAGCAGCAGGAATTAAAATTGTTATTGGGGCAGAGGGGAAGGTATCCGAAATGCTTGAGAAATTCAAGAAGGGTGAGTGTCAATATGCTCAGAATCCCAATGTTGAAGGACATTGGGTATAAATTTAGTCTGGTAATTGGTAACTGGTAATTGGTGATTGGTAATTGGTGATTGGTAATTGGTGATTGGTAACTGGTGATTGGTGATTGGTAACCATTTAACCAATTACCATTTAACCAGTTACCAAAAGGAGGAAATAAAATGTCAGAAGATAAAACATGTCAGAGTTGCTCAACAGATAGTTGTTCGGCTCAAGGGAAGAGGGCTGATGAGAGTATCCAAGAGTTCCAGGAGCGGCAGCAGCTTGCCCACCGAATGTGCCAGATAAAGCATAAGATAATGGTGTTATCTGGTAAGGGTGGGGTAGGTAAAAGCACGGTTGCAGCAAACTTAGCTGTCTCTCTTACTTTAGCAGGCAAAAAGGTAGGCCTGCTGGATGTAGACATCCACGGTCCCAGTATTCCAACCTTACTTAACTTAGAAAGACGGATGGTAGATGTTGGGACCGATGTTATCTATCCGATTAGTATTGGCGATAATTTGAAGGTTATGTCCATTGGTTTGCTCTTGCAGGGAGACTCCCAGGCGGTCATCTGGCGTGGGCCATTAAAGATGGGTGCAATCAAACAATTTCTCAAGGATGTTGAATGGGGACAACTTGATTATTTGATAATTGATTCACCACCAGGTACAGGGGATGAACCATTATCAGTGTGCCAGTTGATTGAAGATGCAGATGGAGCAATTATTGTCACCACACCTCAAAAGGTATCCCTGGTAGATGTGAAAAAGTCGGTTAATTTCTGCCATATGCTTAATCTGCCCGTTTTAGGTGTGTTAGAGAATATGAGTGGGTTTGTCTGCCCGCAATGCGGTAAGCAAGTGGATGTGTTTAAGTCGGGCGGTGGAGAGAAGCTGGCTAAGGCCTTTGGTGTGCCTTTCCTGGGACGGATACCGATCGATCCTGATATTGTTCATTCTTGCGATGATGGTAAACCTTATGTCTATCACTATTCCCATTCTGAAACAGCAAAAGCATTTGCCAGAGCAACTGTTCCTATCCTGGAGATGGACGGAAAAGGTGAAGTTACCAATCACCAGTTACCAATTACCAAAAACAAGGAGGATGGTAAGATGAGAATTGCTATGCCGATAGCAGAAGGACAACTCTGTATGCACTTCGGCCACTCAGAGAAATTTGCCTTCTTTGATGTTGAGGATGGCCGGATTAAACAGACACAGATGCTCACCCCACCACCTCATGCCCCTGGTGTTATCCCTAAATGGGTGCATGAGCAGGGGGCAACAGTTGTTATTGCCGGAGGGATGGGACAGCGGGCAGTAAGCCTGTTTGAGCAACAAGGTGTGCATGTGGTCGTTGGTGCTCCAGGCCATACCCCAGAAGAAATTGTTAATGCCTACCTTAATGGCACACTTGAGGTAGGTGCTAATGTGTGCGACCATTAAGTATCACCGGAATTTATCCTTTATGGAGGGTTAGAAGATGGGTTTAAAGATTATCTTAGGAATACTAATTGGTGGAGGAATAGGGTTTGCAGTGGGCTATTTTGGCCATTGCTCCAGTGGAACTTGCCCGTTGACCAGTAATCCGTGGGTAAGCACCTTTTTGGGAATGGCAATTGGTGCAGCTATAGGGTTTAATCTTGGGAAATAGAAAGGAGTTGTTAATGCCTGAAAAAGTTGTGATTATTGGTGGTGGTGTGGCTGGAACTAATCTGGCTAAAAAGCTGGTGGACAAAAACAGGGGGTTTGAGATTACCCTGGTTAAAAAGGAAACCCATGCCAGTTACTCTCCCTGCGGCATACCGGATGTGTTGTCTGGCAAAATATCCGGGATGGAGAGTATCCTGAAAGACTCTCTGGATAATTACCTCACAAAACGAGGGGGGACAATCAAATCCGGAGTTAGGGTGACAAAACTTAATATAAACTCTAAGACCGTGGAGACCGATGTAGGAGAGACTTTAGGTTTCGATGTGCTGGTTATCGCTACTGGCCGCAGGCCGGCTATACCCAAGCTAAATGGTATAGGGCTGAAAGGGGTTTATAGTCTGTGTGATCTGGAAGACAGCCTCAGATTATATGATGCCCTAAGAGAGGCAGAGAGAGCGGTGATTATTGGAGCCGGGCCTATTGGGCTGGAGTGTGCCACTGCCTTTAGAGACCAGGGGATAAAAACCAGCCTGGTTGAAGCAAAGTCCCACCTTTTACCCGGTCTGCTTGATGAGGATATGGCCGGGCTGGTTGAAGCTAAACTTAAGGCGCAGGGGGTGAATATCTTTACCTCCGAACAGGTTACTGAGATAAATGGGAAGGATGCGGTTGAGTCTGTAAGGGTTAATGATAGTGAAATCAGGGCAGACCTTGTTCTGGTGGCCACAGGGATTTGGCCAAACAGTGAATTGGCAAAGGAGGCTGGCATTGAGGTTGGTGTGAATAACGGTATCCTGGTAGATTCAAGACACCGGGTAATAAAGGATAGCCAAGCATTAGCTGATGTCTATGCCCTGGGTGACTGCGTAGAGGTCAAAAACAGAATTACCGGCACTTACCAGCTTTCTCCAATAGTTTCTACCGCGGTGCTTGCTTCCAGAATAATAGCCGAAAATATCTGCGGGGAAGATATTTGCCTGGATAGTTACCTCAGTCCTTATATCATGGTGGCCGGCGGTCTTGAGATTGGGGCGGTGGGTATAATTTCACACCAGGCAGAACAGATTGGGGCTAATATTGTCATAGGAAAAGGCTCCGGGCATACTAAGGTAAATTATTACCCGGAGGCTAAAAAGATGACCGTAAAACTTCTTTCAGACAGAGAGTATTTGCTTGGTGCCCAGATTGTGGGTGGTGAAGATGTGAAGGAAAGAATCAATGCTATTACTGGGTTGATTCATTTAAAGGTGAAGGTGCAGGATATTCTACAGATGGAGCGCTGCTTTACCCCATCTCTTTGCACCTCAAGAGATGCTTTCCAAAGGGCCGTTGAAGAATTGTTAGGTGTTTTGGCATGAGCTTGAAAGAATACATCCCAAATTTTACCAATAAAGAGATAGAGGATAATCATACTCGTTTTATCGAAAGGGTTGAACTTTATAGGCAAAAGGGGCTTGATCATAACAAGAACCGTAGATTTATCCTCGAAAAAGCCGCTCCCCTAAAAGGCAGAATCCTTGAGCTTGGCACTGGTACCGGTTATACAACTCTGGCTCTGGCAAAAGCAGGATATGAGGTAACTGCTGTGGATAGTGATGAGGAAATGCTCAGAATTACTGCCCTGAACCTTGCTTATGAAAGACTTCTAACAAAGGTTAGACTTTTTATAATGGATGCCGCCTCGCTTGTTTTCGACAGCTATAGCTTCGATAATGTGATAGCCGTCGCCCTATTTCATCACCTTGCTGAGCCTGAGAGGGTGCTTTCTGAAATGGATAGGGTGTTAAAAGAAAAGGGCAAAATTATCATCGCTGATTTTAATGAGAGGGGGATGGAGCTAATAAGAGCTGTTCATAAGAAAGAAGAGCGGGAGCATCAGGACTTAGGTGTTGGCAGGGAAAAGGTTCTTTCATATTTATCGGGTTTGGGATATGATATAGAAGATTATGCGGATGAGTTTCAGTGGGTCTTAATCGCTGTAAAAGGAGCCTAACAGAATGAAAACATACTTAGATTGTATACCATGCTTCTTCAAACAGGCCCTTGATGCAGCCAGGATTGCCGGTTGTAATGAGGCAAAACAGAAAGAGATATTGGATAAATTATGTAAATTAATATCTGAATTCGATCTCAACAGTTCTCCACCTGTGATGGGCAGGGCTTTCTATCGGCTGGTTGAGAAGGTATCTGGTAACTCTGACCCGTTCAATGAGGTTAAGGAAAAGGCCAACAAACTGGCCGTGGGGCTTTATCCAAAACTAAAGGAGTTAGTAGAGCACTCAGAGGATAGGCTGCTTATGGCCATAGAACTGGCTATTTCTGGCAATGTAATAGACTATGGGGTTAAGAATCAGCTGGATGTTGATTCCCAGATAGAAAGGGTTTTAAGCGGTAAATTCCCCACCCAAACCAAGGCATTATTTGAGTACAAAAGATTTAAGGAGGCACTGGCCAGTGCTGAGACAATCCTGTATCTGACCGATAATACAGGAGAAATACTCTTTGATAGGATTTTGATTGAGGAGCTTAACAAAGAGGTTGTCTGTGCCCTGAGGGATAAACCTATTATAAATGATGCTACTATTGAAGATGCTAAGTATTGCGGATTGGATAAAGCAGCTGTGGTAATCTCATCTGGCTGTGATGCCCCGGGAATACTTTTAGACCGCTGCTCTGAAGAATTTCTCCACCTTTATGAGCAGGCAGATTTGATTATCAGCAAAGGCCAAGGGAATTTTGAGGCACTAACAGATGAAGATAAACCAATATACTTTTTATTTAAGGTGAAATGCCCGGTAGTGGCTAAAGATGTCGGTGGTGAAGTTGGAGATATAGTTCTAAAGGGACCGGATAAATGGTAACTGGTTAACTGGTAACTGGTTACCAGTTACCAGTTACCAATTACCAATTACCACCAATAAAGGAAACATACTTCTATGAAGATTAAGATATTGGCGGATAGCTATGCAGTAAGCAGAAGGTTTTCTACAGGTTGGGGTGTAGCCTTTTTAATTGGGGAGGAGCTGTTATTTGATACTGGAGAGCGGGGAGAGATATTGTTTCATAATATGGAGCAGATGGGTGTCTCAGCCACAGATTTAAAAACGGTGGTTATCTCCCATGACCACTGGGACCATACCGGAGGACTGTGGGCGCTGTTAGAGCAGAATCCTCAGATTAAAGTTTATGCCTGTCCTAATTTTAGCTCGGAATTCAAGGAGAAGGTCGGCTTCGCTGGAGCAGAGCTGATTGAAGCCAGCCGCTTTACTCAGATAGCCGAAGATATTTACACCACCGGTGAGATTGCCGGGACATACAATGACAAGTATATGGCTGAGCAGGCATTAATAGTTAAATCCCAGAGAGGACTGACAATCCTTACTGGCTGTGCCCATCCAGGGATAATTAAGATTCTGGAGAAGGTGAAAGAAAATCTGGCGGAAGACATCTATTTAGTTATGGGTGGATTCCATCTAATAGAAGCAGATGAACGGGTTGTTGACTTAATTATAGATAGGTTTTGCCAGTTAGAGATAGCCTCAGTTGCTCCTACCCATTGCAGCGGTGAAGAAACAAAGGCGTTATTTAAAAAAGAGTATCAGAATGACTTTATACCTGTAAAAACAGGAATGGCCATAGAGGTTTGATAGGAGGTGATGAGCTATGCCTATATATGAATATAGATGCCAGAAATGTGGTGAGAAGTTTGAGCTTCTGCAAGGGATAAATGAAACTCCTGTATGCAATAGTTGTGGAAGTAAAGAGTTGTCCAGGATCTTCTCCTCAGCAGCAGTGATGGGTGGAAGTAGCCAGACAGAGGCTTCAGGCAGTTGTTGTGGATTAACCAATCCCTGTAGTGAGCCCAAAAGATGCTGTGGGGCTTAAAATAGGGCTGGCAGAGTCGCAGAAAAAATTAAGGTTGTTTCAGAACCTTATTATGGGGGCCTACCCGGCGAAGGATATAAGTATCTTTTTCAATCTTGAAGGAGAATCGGATACCTTTGGTGATTCTTCCTTCCCAGATGCCTTTCTTGCCCTTCTCTCCTTCCATCTTTTTAGTGTGGAGGGATGGATGGTGAGGATTTTTTAGAAGAAGCCGAATCTGTTTATTTATCTGTTCTTGAGTTTGAATAGGTAGATTTTTATAGTCATACTTAAAGCTATCAGTATAACGAGCCTTCATATATTAACTCCTAAGAGATTTAATTAAATCTTCAGGATTATCAAAGGGACCTGTTAGCCGTCCAGCTTTAATATCCTCATCCGCTTCGGCTTCTGCCTTCTCCCAATCCCAGTTATCGAAGTATGGTGGAAGGGTAAGAACATCATCTAAAATCTCTTTTACGGCTTCGTCTCTTGAAGGCTTATGATGAGTTTCGCAATACTCATCTACACGGACTAATAAATCATCTGGTATCTGAATTGTTAGGGTAGTCATCTTTATCACCTCACCGATTTAGTATAACAGGTTTTATTGGAATTGTCAACAGATTTTTAGGAAAGGAAGGTAGAAATGATTATTGCCGTTGCCAGTGGTAAAGGAGGGACAGGTAAGACCACTATTGCCGTAAATTTAGCCCTGTCGCTTGATTGTGTTCAGTTGTTAGACTGCGATGTGGAAGAACCTAATGCCCATATCTTTCTAAAGCCTGAGATTAGAGAAACTCAAACAGTAAACATTCCCGTGCCCAGGGTGGATGAAAGTAAATGCAACTATTGCAGCAAGTGTGCTAAGGTTTGTGCCTATAATGCCATTGCGGTAATCAAGCAGAAGGTGCTAATCTTTCCTGAGATGTGCCATGGCTGTGGGGGCTGCACCTTGCTCTGCCCACAGGAGGCTATTAGCGAAGTTAATAAGGAGATTGGGGTGGTAGAGCTTGGGCAAAGCAATGGGGTGCAATTTGTCCATGGTAGGTTGAACATTGGTCAAGCTATGTCCCCGCCCCTTATCCGGGCGGTTAAAAGGAATATCAATCCTACCCGACTCTGTATTATTGATGCCCCGCCAGGCACCTCCTGCCCGGTAATCGAGGCGGTCAAAGAAACGGATTTCTGCCTGCTGGTGACTGAGCCGACCCCATTTGGTTTGTGTGACCTGGAACTGGCGGTTGAAGCGATTCGGCTCCTGAAAATTCCCTTTGGGGTGGTTATCAACCGGGCAGATATTGGGGATGAGGGAGTAAGAGAATACTGCTTGCGAGAAAATATCCCTATTTTGATGGAGATTCCAATGGATAGAAGGATTGCTGAGGCTTATTCCATTGGGGTGCCTATGGTGAAAAGCCTGCCTGAATGGAAAGAGAGATTCAGAGAATTATATAGTTCCATCTCAGGGGTTTCGGAGGATGTTATGGGTGTCAATAGTATTATATGAGTAAACGCTCCAATTAAATTGGAGGTTAGCCTTATAGAAATAAATAAAGCCACTGATATACACTGATTGAACACGGATAAAGAATGGGTTTAAAAGCGACGGAGATAGAAGTTGGGCTGCTCATAAATTTTGGAAGGGAAGAAGTAGAATTTAAACGATTTGTTTATTAAAATCTGTGTTTCATCCGTGTAAATCCGTGGCTAAAAAATAATAATTAGGCTAACCAATCGCTGCACCTGACCCTCGCTTCGCTCGGGCAGGTGAGCTTGGTCGTTATTTTTCAGTATTTTCTAATTTTGATATTAAAATTTTTCTTGACAGGATATTTTATTTGTGCTACTCTATAAATAGCCTAACTTATAATGCAGTAAAATAAAAACTGCCAATAGGTAGTATAATCTAAGGTTAGACTAATAAAAATAATCACACAGAGACATAAAGTCACAAAGGAATTGAATAAAACAATAAACCTTTGTGTTCTTTGTGGCTTTGTGTGAGAAAATAAAAAGGAGATATTTTAGGGTCAAACCGTAAATGTGGAATGCACAATAATTCGGTGAGGCA
>JBFLYA010000061.1 GCA_040757115.1 bacterium
TGATTGTGGAAAACAACAAATTTCCATAAATTTCTATTAGTTTCTATTAATTTCAATTTTTTTAATAATATCTCCCTATCTCCTTAATCTCCACATCTCCTTTTGTTACACTACCTGAACGCTTACATTTATTTCTATGTCTTCTCTGTTCCTCTGCGTCTCTGCGGTAAATTACCACCTGAACGGTTACGAAAAAACTTTATCACCCAATCTTCTTGGCGAAGGTTGGGTTTTTTGTTGGATAAACGGTCATAACCGTGCGATTCACAGAAATAGCTTTTAGTTCGAGTGTCTGACATTATTTTCAGGAGAACCAATGGATACAATACTACTTTTAGGACACGGCAGCAGATTGACAGCGGCAAATACCCCACTTAAACAGATGGCTGATATGATAAAAGAGATGGGGAATATCCCTTGTGTAGAAATAGCCTTTCTGCAGTTTAGCAAACCTGATTTCTTTGATGGCGTGTCTGCTTGTGTGTCAAAAGGTGCCAAAAGAATAATTATCTATCCCTATTTCCTCTACAAGGGAAGACATTTCTATGAAGATATTCCTGAAATGATTGAGGAAGCACGGAAAAGATACAGTGATGTTGAATTTATCCTCACCGAACCTATTGATGTGCACGAAAATATTGCAAAGATTATCGTTGAAAGATTAAAGAATGAAATTAAAGAGGTAAAAATCCTTAAACCTCACGAGATAGAAGGGAAAAGCCTTGAAATAATTAGCGAAGAACTTGGACAGACTAATTTCACAAATACAGAATTATCTGTAGTAAAACGGGTTATCCACGCTAGCGGAGATTTTGATTTTGTCCAAAATATGCGTTTTCACCCTGATGCCATTGAGTCAGGGATAAAGGCAATAAAAGCAGGCAGGGATATCTTAGTGGATGTTAAAATGGTAGAGGCAGGGATTAATAAAGAGATGCTTGAAAGGTGGGGAGGAAGGGTTATTTGTAAAATAGGGTCGGATATATCAGAGAAGTCTGACTATAAAACCAAAACAGAAATGGGCATAGAAATTGCCGCAAGAGAAAATAATAATATTGGTATCGTTGCCATTGGCAATGCACCTACGGCACTTTATAAAACGATGAAACTGATAAGAAATGGTGTTTTCAAGCCTGAATTGGTAATTGGTGTGCCAGTAGGATTTGTTAAAGCAAATGAGTCAAAAGAAGTGCTTCTCCATATGAAGTATCCATTTATTACCTCTCTTGGAAGAAAAGGCGGAAGCCCTGTAGCAGTTGCCATTGTGAATGCACTATTAAAAATGGCAGAAGAAGGTGAGAAATAAAGACCTCTTTAAAAAAGTGTAAAAAAAAACTTGACTTTTTAATGGCATTGTGTTATCATTATTAAAAAAGTAACACAATCTACAAAGTAGGCAGCCCAACTATAACGCATTCTTCAAGGGATAAATCCTCATTTAGCCCAAAGGTGGCTGTTGTCTATAACCCGTCTGAGAAGACAACCTTAAGGCTATCTCTGGGAAAGGCATTCAGACCTCCTACGGTTTATGAGCTCTACTGCACCTGGTCATACGCTGGTAAAACTTATGCTTGCAACCCAGATTTAAAGCCAGAGACTACCATATCGTGGGATACTGGTGTGAACCAAAGGTTATGGAAAGGGGCAAAGCTCGGATTGACATATTTTGAGAACTACATAGAAGACCTTATCTATAACAAGACGGTTTCAGCTACTTATGAGCGTATAAATGTAGGAAAGGCGGAAAGTAAAGGTGTAGAATTTGAGGTAGAACAGAGATTTGAAAAGGGACTTCGGCTCTTTAGCAACTTTACCTATACGAATGGAATGATAAAAGAGAATGAGGCAGCCACTAAGACTGTGGGTAAGAGGCTGACCCAGACACCCCAGAAGATGTTTAATCTTGGGGCTGAATTTGAAAAAGGTGGTTTCTCTACCTCTTTAGTTGGCAGGTATGTGAGCAAGAGATACAGTAAGGATGATAATAGCGATGTAGTTAACAATGTCTATATGTCATACGATCCGTATTTTGTTACAGATGCAAAGCTCTCTTATAATTTTAAACAGATGAGTGCTTCCCTATAGTCTGGAGGCAATAATAAAATACTAAGTAACTGTTGCGATAGAGACTATAATGCTTGGAAAAGATGATTATAACTAAAAAATTAACTAAACATTTCGGCAAAATAAAGGCAGTAGAAGGGCTTAATCTGCAGATTAATAAGGGTGAAATCTTTGGCTTGCTTGGACCAAATGGTGCAGGCAAAACCACTACTGTCCGTATGCTCAATACCTTGACGCTACCAACTTCAGGCTCTGCAGAGATTGATGGGCTGGATGTAGTAAAATCTGCTAATAAGGTTAAACGCTTGATTGGTGTCTGTCCGCAGGAGATGAACCTTGATAAAGAGCTTACAGCCAGGGAAAATTTGCGTATCCATGGACTGCTTTATCGTATGGAGGGTATTGAACAGAGGATAGATGAGCTGCTTTGCTGGTGTGGTTTGTCTGAAAGGGCAGATAATTTATTAAAGACATTTTCTGGCGGTATGCTCAGAAGATTGCTTGTTAGCCGCTCTATGATGCATCAGCCAAAGGTGCTGTTTCTGGATGAGCCTACAGTTGGGCTTGACCCGCAGGTTAGACGCCAGATCTGGGATATTATCCGCGAGCTGAATAGGCAGGGGGTCACCATCTTGCTTACTACCCATTACATTGAGGAGGCTGAATTGCTCTGTCAACGGGTAGGTATCCTCAATCATGGTAACTTGATTGCCTTAGGCAGCCCTGAAGAACTAAAGGAAAGGGTGGGCCATTTTGTAGTTGAGTCCCTTGATGATGGGGTGACTAATTATAGCTTGTTTGATAACCGAGAGGAGGCTTATAGTTTTGCGGAACAAAGGGTTGATGATGTCCGTATCCGCGAGGCAAACTTAGAGGATGTGTTTATTAAGCTCACGGGTGAGAGGATGAATTAGCCCAAAAACCTTTTAAGTCGTTTAAGGGCTGTTTTATAAACCTCAAGGTCTCTTCGGAACCCAACAGCAATTACTTCCACCAGAACCTTGTGTTTAAATATCTGGTAAACTATCCGATATTGCCCCACAGGGAGTTTGTATAACCCTTTCAGGGACTTTCGCAGAGGTTTGCCAAACTTATCTGGAGCAGTCGTAAGCTTGTAATTAATTTCTTTCAATATGCGACGCTGATTCTCCTTTGAGATATATTTGAAGTCTTCTTCAAGAACAAGGGTGTCAATTTCAACCTGATACATTTAACCAACCCTTTTCATGGCTTCTTCAAGAGGAATAGTTTTTCTATCTTTGCGGTTTAGCCTCTGTTGAGCAAGATTCTCAAGGGATAAATCTTCAAGTTCTTCGATTAACTCGGTCATTTGCTGATAGCGATCGTAATCCAGGATAGCCATGATAGGCCTATTTCTCTTAGTGAGTACAACATTCTTTTCTTTGGCAGCATTTAAGATTTGGTTGAAATGTGTCCTTAATTCAGAGACACCAACTAAGGTAGTTTCTTCTTTTATAGTAAACATAATCTAACCTCCTGATGATACACCTTATTGATTGTTAAATTGTACAATGAATTGCTAAAATTGTCAAGGAGATTTTTGATGAATTTCTATCCTATATTTTTACGAGAGATGCTTATCTTTAAGCGTCGGTTACTGCGTATCAGCTATCTATTCTCAACTATGGTTACACCATTGCTTTATTTAGTTGCTTTTGGACTGGGGCTGGGTCAGAGGCTTAGTATGGATGGGGTTTCTTATCTTATGTTTGTGGTGCCGGGTATTTGTGCGATGAGCTCCATGATTAATTCTTACACCTGGATTGCTACCTCAATTTCCGTTGGCAGGCTGCATTTCAAAACCTTTGATGAATACCATGTAAGCCCGGCAACCGCAGGGGATATAATGTTAGGTGAGGTATTATCCGGGGTAGTTCGCGGGCTCTTTGCTTCAAGCTTAATCCTCATAGCCGGGGCTATCTTTGGGGCAGGATTCCCGATGAATCCTCTGTTTTTGATCAGCTGGCTTCTAACCTGTTTGATCTTTGCCTGCTTTGGGGTTATCTCTGGATTCTTAGCAAAATCGCATGAGGATACAGCTACCTTCTCCAACTTCTTTATTATGCCGATGGCATTCTTTTGCGGCACATTCTTTCCCATAGATAATCTGCCGCCATTTATCAAATGGTTTCTCTATATCCTGCCGCTTACCTATGCCAGCAAAACATTAAGGGCAAGTTTTCTGGGAGAGGAGGTAGAAATAATCTCCCTGGTGATTATGCTTGCTATTTTTGTAGCCTGTTTCTACTGGGGGGTGCTAACTATCAGGAGGTCAAACAGATGAGAGAGAAAGAATATAGGACTTATGGGGGAATCTTTTTAATTTGTGCTCTTTTTCTTTGTGGCGGTGCCAGACAACAGCCTGCTGTTAAAGGTGAAATCACAGGTTATGATGATTTTGGCAGGAAGATAGTTCTGGATAGAGCACCTGAGCGGGTTGTGGTTATCAGTGCCAGTCCTATAGATGCCATATTTGAGATGGGGGCAGGGGATAAGATTGTTGGTGTGCCTGATGGTATTAGCCGCTCGTATCCGCAGACCTGCAAACAGTATCCGTCTTTGCTTGAAAGACCACAGGTAGGAGGCTTTAGTAATCCCAATCTGGAAAGGATCATCTCACTCAACCCTGACCTGATTATCTGTTACGACTCCAAAGATACACCTGGAAAGTATAGCAAAACCTTTAAAAAGATGGGGCTTGTTTATGCGGTCTTTACTACCCCTGAAGGGGTGGATTCAGGTCTGAGGCAGATAGAACGCTTAGGGGTTTTGCTGGGTAAGAAAGAGGAGGCAAAGGCATTGGTCAAGAGGCTAAAGCTCAGGATAGAGGAGGTGGTTTCCCAAATCAGCCCGCAAACAAAGAGTCGTCCTCTGATTTATTTCTGGTGGGGAACTGGCAATCTCACCTACGGTAAACGGGCAGCGATTAATGAACTGATTGAGTTAGCGGGTGGAATTAATTTAGCCGCTAAATTCAACCGCCAGTATCTGGAGCTTTCACCAGAATATGTCCTCAGTAAGAATCCAGAGGTGATTCTCATCACCTACTGGCAGGAAAAGGATAGAGAACTTAGAGTAGCAGAGCTCAAAAGCCGGCCTGGCTTCAGTCAAGTGAAGGCAGTAAAGAATAACCGCATATACACCATAGATGGGCACTGCTTTCAAACACCTGTGCTGTTTGCCGAGGCACTATGTAAATTAGCCGAGTTTATTCATCCGGAATTGATAAAAGGGAAGTAGCTAATGGAGAAAAGATATTTGCTTGTTTTGGGTATTTTACTGGCTGGTTTAATTGCTGTCTGCCTGATAGCAATTATGGTTGGTCCTATTTTTATCCACCCCTTGATGATTATTAAGATATGGCTTAGCAAGGTATTAGGGGGGTTAATTCAGCAGAGCTGGAGCAATATCCAGGAGACCATAGTGGTTGATATTCGCACCCCACGGGTTATCCTCTCCGGCTTAGTTGGTATGGGGTTGGCAATAGCCGGGGCAGCGATGCAAGGGTTATTCCGCAATCCTATGGCAGAACCCTATGTTCTGGGTATGTCTTCTGGTGCGGCTTGCGGTGCGGCATTGGCAATTGTGCTGGGTATAGGTAAACTGTGGGGAGGGTTCTCAATTTCTGCTCTATCTTTTATTGGCGCTACTACAAGTATATTTCTGGTCTATAATCTTGCCAAAACTGATGGTCGACTTCCTACAGAAACCTTGCTTTTAGCTGGTATTGCCGTAGGCTTTTTCCTCCAGGCAGTGGTCTCATTTTTAAAGATTCTTGCCTCTTCTGAGGCGTTGAGGGATGTAGTCTTATGGTTGATGGGCTCTTTCTCCTTAGCTACCTGGGATGACATTCGCCTGGTTATTTTACCTATCTTCGCCGGAATAGGGGTAATTTATTTCCTGTCTCGGGAGCTAAATACCCTTCAATTTGGGGAGGAGACGGCCCTGCATCTGGGTATAGAGGTTGAGTGGGTAAAGAGGATTTTGCTGATTGCTTCTGCACTGGTAACCGCTGTAGCAGTATCGGTAAGCGGGATAATAGGCTTTGTTGGGCTGATTATTCCGCATGTAGCCAGGCTGATGATTGGCCCTGGACATCATATCCTGTTGCCTGCCTCAGCACTAGGCGGAGGAATATTCCTTGTGTTCTGCGACACCCTGGCAAGAACCGTTGTCCAACCTCAAGAGATGCCAATTGGAATTATTACCGCAGCAATTGGTGCACCTTACTTTATTTATCTGTTAAGACGCAGAAAAAAAGCCATTAGTTGGTGGTGAGGTGAATTATGCTCAAGATTGACAACATATCTGCTTCATATCGTGAAATGCTAGTGCTTGAGGAAATTAGCTTTCAGGTAGAAGAGAGCGAATTCCTGGGCATTATCGGACCAAACGGTGCAGGCAAGACCACCCTGTTTAAGGTAATGAGTGGGGTAAAATCTCCCTTAACAGGGGAGGTTATGCTGGAGGGGAAGAATTTGCGCAGTTTATCTCGCAAGGAGATAGCCAGGATAATGGCTGTTGTGCCGCAAAGTTCGTTTATTCCACCCCTATTTACGGTAGAGGATGTGGTTTTAATGGGTAGGTACCCACATCAAAAGAGTCGTTTTGTAACTAACCAGGAGGATATAGCTGTGGCAGAGCAAGCCATGAGAGCGACCAATACTACAGAGTTTCGCTACAGACCAGTAAATGAGTTGAGCGGTGGAGAGAGGCAGGAGGTAATCATTGCCAGAGCATTGGCACAGGAACCTAAATTACTCCTGCTGGATGAACCAACTGCCAACCTCGATATAAAACATCAGATGAGGATACTTAGGCTGGTAAAGGGATTGGTTAAAGAAAACAAAATTACAGCTATTATGATTATTCACGACCTGAATTTAGCCGCCAGATTCTGTGATAAACTTATTCTCCTGCATCATCACAGGATATGTGCCCAGGGGAAACCAGAGGATGTCCTTACCCCAGGGAATCTTAAAGAGGCATACGAAGTAGATGTAACGGTTAGCTACAATGACTTTATCGGTGCCGTGCAGATGGTAGTGAGAGGAGGACGAATATGAAAATACTAACCATTATGTGGCAAAGCTATCTAAATATGCTTGTTAAAGCAAGCAAACATCTGAATTTTGTGGAGCTTAAGGCTTATGCTTCCAGAATCCTCGAACAAGAGCCAGAGAGGATAGAGCGAGTGCTTGAGGAGGCGGCTGCATCAGATATTATCTTGCTCTATCGCTCAACAGAAGGCTTCTGGGAAACGATTGAAGGCAGGATTAAGGAGTTAGGCAAAAGGCTGCCTATTGTCTGCGTGGGACACGACCCGTCCTACTGGATGCTCTCTACAATAAAACCAGAAATAGTAGCCAGGGTCTATTCCTACCTTGTCATTAATGGTGAGGAGAACTTCACCAATATGTTGCGATATATTGTTAGAGAGGTGGGTGGGCTTGATATATCTGCCCCAGAGCCAAAGCCAGTTTCCTGGGAAGGGCTCTATCACCCGGACGCCTCAGGGATATTTAGCACCATTGATGACTACCTAACCTGGTACAACTCCCGTAACTCTAAACTCCAAACTCTAAACTCCAAACCCTCTACAGTGGGCATTCTTTTCTCCAGGCATTACTGGGTCAATGATAATCTGGAGATAGAGAATACCCTGATTCGTGAGTTGGAGCTCCTGGGATTAAATGTCATCCCGGCATTTTCTTACCCCCTCAGGGATGAGCAGCTGGGTTGCAAGGGAAGTGGGGAGGTGGTCTGTGAGTATTTCTTGCGTGAGGATGGCAGCCCACGGATTGACGGGCTTATCAATCTTCAGACATTTCTCCTGAGTAACACAAGCGATAATCGGGATGGGGTGGAGATACTAAAAAGGCTGGATGTGCCAGTATTATCTCCAGTAACATCCTTTTATAAAACCATAAATGAATGGCGGGATGACCCTTCTGGTCTGGGAAGCTTTGTTGGTTGGTCAATTGCTCTGCCAGAGTTTGAAGGGGTGATTGAACCGCTGATTGTAGGTGCACTAAGCAATGAGCAGAACAAGATGCAACTGCGAATACCGATTGAGGAGCGATGCCGGAAAGTTGCCCGACGGATGGCTATGTGGATGCGCTTGAGGCAGAAGCCCCCCCAGAATCGCAAGGTAGCTTTTATCCTGCACAACAACCCCTGTGCCTCAGTCGAGGCAACTGTAGGCGGCGGCGCTCATCTGGATACCTTAGAGAGTGTAGCTTCTATAATGCAGCGTATGAGGGAGGCAGGCTATAGTGTTGAGCCGCCAGATGACGGCAAAGAGCTTATCACAACCATTATGGAGCGCAAGGCTATTAGCGAGTTTCGCTGGACCACGGTGGATGAGATAGTCAAAAAAGGCGGGGTTTTGAAGCAGGTAACCAGAGAAGAATACCAGGACTGGTTCGATACGCTTTCACCCAAAGTGAGGGAGCGAATGATTGATGCATGGGGGAATCCGCCTGGTGAAGAAAAGAACGGTGTGCCACCAGCAATGGTCTATAACGGCAAGATAGTGGTTACAGGCGTGCACTATGGCAATACAGTGGTTTGTGTTCAACCCAAGCGGGGTTGTGCTGGTGCCAGATGTGATGGACAGGTCTGTAAGATATTGCATGACCCGGATATCCCACCGCCGCATCAGTATCTGGCTACATATCGCTACCTTGAGTATGATTTTGGGGTAGATGTAATTGTGCATGTGGGCACGCACGGCAACTTAGAGTTTTTGCCTGGCAAAGGCACCGGATTATCTGGTGACTGCTATCCAGATATAGGTATCGGCGACCTGCCGCATCTTTATATCTATAATGCTGACAACCCACCTGAAGGCACTATTGCCAAACGCAGAAGCTGTGCTACACTGGTTGACCATATGCAGACTGTAATGACACAGGGTGGGCTGTATGATGAGCTTGAGGAGTTAGGACGCTTCATTGGTGAATATGAGCAGGTAAAGGATGTTGACCCAGCACGAACACACGCACTCCAACACCTGATTATGGAGACGATAGAAAAGACCAATCTCAGCAAGGAGATGAGGTTAAGCCAGGATGTAGGGTTTGACGAGCTGGTAAGGCGTGCTCATGGAGTGCTCTCCCGCATACGAAACACTCAGATACAGAATGGGATGCACATCTTTGGACAACTGCCTGAGGGAGAAATGCGGGTGGAATTTATCAACTCTATCCTGCGTTATGATGGAGGGGAGGAGCTTTCTCTACGAAGGGCAATAGCCGCCACCATAGGTATGAATTTATCTGATATGCTGGCAAATCAGGATAGGGTATGTCCGCATCATCAGAAGAGCTATGGAGAGTTGCTGGAGGAGGTGGATACAGCCTGTAAGGGATTTATTCGGCAGGTTATTGGTCTGCAGGACACAGACACCAGCCCGGTTGATAGTCTCCTGTGGACTAAACTGCGAGAGCGGGTGCTTGATCTGAACCGCAGAATCGATCAATCACAGGAGATAGCCTCACTCCTGCACGGATTTAGCGCTGGGTATATCCCGCCAGGCCCCTCGGGCTTGATTAGCCGGGGCAGAGACGACATCCTGCCTACAGGCAGAAACTTCTACTCCCTTGACCCGCATCGGATTCCGACAAAGGCTGCCTGGCAGGTGGGGCAGAAATTAGCTGATGCGCTGCTTGAAAAGCATAAGCAAGAACAAGGTAGACTTCCGGAAAATGTAGCTATCTACTGGCAGTGCACCGATATCATGTGGGCGGACGGCGAAGGGATGGCACAGATTATGTCCCTTTTAGGTGTGCGGCCTCTCTGGCATCCAAATGGCAGGGTGAAAGGCTTTGAGGTGATTCCCATTTTAGAGCTTGAAAGACCAAGGATTGATATTACCATCCGTGTTTCGGGTATCACCCGAGATAACTTCCCAAACTGCATTGAGCTGCTGGATGAGGCTATCCAGGTAGTAGCCCATCTGGATGAGGTTGAGGAGCTGAATTTTGTGCGAAAACACGCCTTAGCTCAAATTAACCAGAATAGCGCCGGGAATTCCTCTAAAGAGGCCTGGCGAGATGCTACCCTGCGTATCTTTGCATCAAAACCCGGCACCTATCAGGCAGGAACACAACTGGCGGTCTATGCCTCTGCCTGGAAAGAGGAAAAGGATTTGAGTGATATCTTTGTCTATTGGAACGGATACGCCTATGGCAAGGGGATATTTGGCGAAGCAAAACATAAACAGTTGACTGATAGCCTCAAAACAGTTGACATAACCTACAACAAGGTGGTCTCTGATGAATACGACCTCTTTGGCTGTTGTTGCTATTTTGGCACGCATGGTGGGATGACTGCGGCTGCCCGGCATATCTCGGGTAAAGAGGTCAAGACTTACTACGGCGATACCCGTGAGCCAGAGCATATTGAGGTGCGGGATATGGCAGATGAGATCAGGCGTGTAGTGCGAACAAAACTGCTTAACCCAAAATGGATTGAAGGGATGAAACAACACGGATACAAAGGTGCCGGTGACATCTCTAAACGCATTGGTAGGGTTTATGGTTGGGAGGCAACTACTCAGGAGGTAGATGACTGGATATTCGATGAGATTGCCAGCACCTTTGTGTTAGATGAGGAGAACAGGAAATTTTTCGAGGAGCATAATCCCTGGGCATTAGAGGAGATCGGGCGCAGACTCCTTGAGGCACAGGGACGTGGGCTGTGGAATGCTGACCCAGAGGTGCTGGAAAGATTGAAAAATGCCCATCTTGAATGTGAGGGCTGGATTGAAGAGAAGATGGGTGATATCGAGGGTGATTTTCAAGGTGGGGCAATAGATATCCTGACTGCAGAGGATGTGTCTGACTGGAAAGCGAAGATGAAGGAGATTAGAGAAAAGATTGCACCATAAAGATTCAGGAGGATAAAGAATGAGTTGTCAAAGCATCATATACCCCTTTACTGCCATTGTGGGACAGGAGCGGATGAAGAAGGCCCTATTGTTAAATGCGATAAATCCAAACCTTTCAGGGGTGCTTATCCGAGGAGAAAAAGGTACGGCTAAATCAACTGCTGCCAGAGCTCTGGCCAATCTTTTGCCAGAGATTGAGGTGGTTGCTAACTGCCCATTTAGTTGTCATCCCCAACGCAAGGAATTGATGTGTGAGGAATGCCGACACCGCATAGCAAAGGGAGAAGATGTCCCAACAACCCGCAGGAAGATGCGGGTGGTCAACCTGCCGGTAGGGGCAACCGAGGATAGGGTAGTGGGAACACTCGACATTGAACATGCCTTAAAAACAGGTGAGAAGAGGTTTGAACCAGGTGTGTTAGCTGATGCCCATCGAGCCATACTCTATGTGGATGAGGTGAACCTATTGGATGACCATATCGTTGATGTCTTGCTTGATTCTGCGGCTATGGGTGTCAATACCATTGAGCGAGAAGGGGTCTCTTTTGCACATCCGGCTCATTTTATCCTGATTGGCACGATGAATCCGGAAGAGGGGGAGCTTCGACCTCAATTACTCGACAGATTTGGGCTTTGTGTAAATATTGAGGGCATTGACGACCCTAAGGCCAGGGTAGAGGTCATCAAAAGGCGCCAGGGCTTTGAGGAAAACCCAGCCCGGTTCGTGGCTGAATGGAATGCTGAAGAAAGGGCCTTAAGCCAGTTGATTGTTAATGCCCAGTGGCTTCTTAAGGATGTGGCTCTATCTGATGATATGCTGGAGCTGATTGCCAAAATAGCAGTAGATATGCAGGTGGACGGACATCGAGCAGATATCTTTATGATGAAGACCGCACGAACAATTGCCGCCTACCATCAACGGCTTAAGGTAGTAGAAGAGGATGTTCAGGAGGCCGCAGAGCTTGTCCTGCCACATCGCATGCGAAAAAAACCCTTTCAGGATAGGAAGATGGAACAAGAGCAGCTTGAGCAGACCATTCAAGAGCACAAGAAACAAAAAAATCCCCAGCCGACAAACAAAAGTCCACAAAATGAAGACCAGAATCAAGGTCAGGAAAATAAGGAGGATGATTGACCATCAGTCTGATGCAAGCACTCAAACCTCTTTCGAACCAGGTGAACCCTTTCGGGTAAAAAGGTTATCTCTGGCAAAAGAGCAGGAAATAAAGGATGGTGCTGGCAGAAGAAGTAAGACTGTCTCCTCTGATAAAAGAGGCAGATATACCAGGAGTGCCTTATCAACAAAGGAAAGGATTAATGATTTAGCCTTTGATGCTACCTTTCGGGCGGCAGCTCCACATCAGATAAAGAGAAGTCAGGAGTTAGAAATCAAGAGTCAAGGATTAATTATCAAGACGCAAGATATGCGGAAAAAGGTAAGAGAAAAGAAGATTGGCAATCTGATGCTCTTTGTAGTTGATTCTTCTGGCTCAATGGGAGCAAATCAAAGGATGGTTGCGGCTAAAGGGGCGATCCTATCCCTGCTTATTGATGCTTATGAAAAAAGGGATAGGGTGGGTATGATCGCCTTTAAGGGTGAGCGGGCAGAGATATTACTTCCTCCCACCAATAGTCTGGAATTGGCTTCTAAACAACTTTCTGAATTACCTACAGGCGGAAAGACACCACTCTCATCAGGGCTTCAGGTTTGCCTTGAGCTTATCCAGAAGGAATTAAGAAAGAATCAACAACTGGCAATACTGATTGTGCTCATTACTGATGGGAGGGCTAATGTCAGCCTCCTAAAAGGTGCTAATCCGTTTGAGGAAGCCAAAGCTATAGCCCTTCAAATAAAAGAGATAGGCGCAAAATCTATAGTTATTGATACAGAATCAGGCTTTATTCGATTTAAAAAAACAGAAGCAATAGCCCAGTGCTTAGGTGGAAGATGCTTTTCTATGGAAGATATAAAGGCAGAGACTATCTATGAGTTAGTAAAACAAAGGGGTGAAACATAATGGAATGGCTTAAATTAAGTATTGAATATGGAGTACTGTTCTGACCGTCTTGTTAGTCGATATACCATCCGCTTAGCATATACAGGTGAATCATTGCAATATATTCGTAAATATCCACAAGATGTTCTATCGCATTATCTGTCTAATGTAGTCTCATTTTGACAGCCAAAATTTAGCACGGACTTCGTCAATTCGTGCAATTCGTATTCTTCCCCCAAATGACTGACGCATTACTGGGTTGAAAAAATTTTAGTTGACAAACAATGAGTGATATGCTATAATAGAAAATAGTCAGATAGGTAGAGGAAGTCCTTGTGAGATTCAAGGCACTGCCCCGCAACGGTAATATCATCTAAAAAATGATGAGTCCGGTCGATTACCTATCTTTGAAAGTACTTTCGCGGGAAGGGAATAACTAAAGAAAAACTTATTACCCAATCTTCTTGGCGAAGGTTGGGTTTTTTGTTGGATAAACGGTCATAAGCGTGCGATTCACAGAAATAGCTTTTAGTTCGAGTGTCTGACATTATTTTTAGGAGAAACCGTCATGCCCCGCTGGGGCACAAAGGAAGATGAAAATGTATGGAGTGCGGTAGCTTGCTACCGCTTTCGGACAAAGCGAAAGCAAGCTTTCGCACTCCAAAGCCTATTTTCAGGGGAAATAGGAATGTAGTGAGGGTCTTTAGACCCGTTATAAATAGGAAACGCACCTAAAGGTGCTCACTACATTTTCAGGCAGTATCCAGTATAGTATGAAGTATTTTCCCCCTTTCCTACTTCCTACTTGCTTGGTATGCTGAATAGTTACAAAGGAGGTAATAAAAGATGAAGAAGTTTTGGTTAATGATTGGATTAGGATTAGGTTTAGGATTAGGTTTGACATTTGCTTCAAAGGAGATTATCCTTGCTCAAGAGCCTTTTGAACTTGAAGAGGTGGTTGTTACCGCCACAAAGGGCGAGAAAAGGATAGAGGATGTGCCGGTTAGCACATCAGTCGTAACGCAAAAAGAGATAGAAGAGAAAAAGGCAGTCTTTGTCGATGAAGCCCTCAAATATGAGCCGGGGGTCTATCTTAAGCGGGCTAAATTTGCAGATATGGGTAATACAGTTACCCTGCGTGGGTTTAGTAATCAGAATAGAACATTAGTCCTCCTTGATGGACAATCATTAAATGATGCTTATACTGGCAATGTGGAATGGTCTGCCCTACCTCTGGAAAATGTTGAAAGGATAGAAATAGTTGAGGGTCCAGTCTCAAGCCTGTATGGTGGTAATGCTATGGGTGGGGTGATAAATATTATTACGAAAAAGCCAGATGTTGAAAGTCTGCTCTTTAAGAGTTCAGCCTCTACTAACAATACCTATGTCCATTCCTTAGGCTATAGTAATAAATTCAATCGGTTTTCTCTCCGATTCAATCTGGAGAAGAAGTCAAGTGAGGGAGAAAGAACGGATTTTGTGGTTAAATCTGTCTCACCCGGCACCGGAGGCACACGGGTGACCGGCTGGCAAAAGACAAAGAATGCTAAAGGCATTGATGCTTACTTGATTGGAGATACCGGGAAAAATTGCTGGGAACAAAACCAGTACAGCGGCAAATTTACCTACTCGATAAACCCAATATCTAATCTATACCTTGCTTTAAACTATGGTCAACGGGAATACGGTTATTCGGACCCACAGAGCTATCTTAAGGATAGTAATGGCAAGCCAGTTGATAACGGTAAGATTGATCTGGGTGTAGGCACAATGACTATCTATCCCAAAGATTTCTTAAGCAGCTGGGGAAGATACAATAGTAATCTTTATCATCTCGGCTACGATACCCTGCTTGGTCTGATTAATATTAAGTCCAAGATAAGCTTAAACAAGAGGCAAAGTTTCTATATTGTCCCACAGAGCGGGGCAACTGCTCAAGGAGGTCCAGGCAAATTTAATGATACTGCCCCCAGTCAGGATATTCAGGCAGAGATACAGACAGATATCCCATTCCTTCAAGATAATCTCTTAAGTATTGGTTTAAACTATCGCTTAGATAAAACAATAATCAAAGAATATGATCTTATCGACTGGAAGAATGAAGATTCAAAAAAGACAACTAATCCGACAGTTGAAATTAAGGGGAAGGCAAAAATATCCGCTGTTTATGCTCAGACTGAGCTGGAAGTAATCAACAACTTAAAAGCTTTTCTTGGTGCCCGGTATGATACCTGGAAGAATTACGATGGCTCAAACCGTAATGGCACAAACTTGACTACCTATACGGCTATGGATAAGAAATCTATCTCCCCCAAGATTGGTTTTCTTTATAAGCCAGGATTTGAAAAGGGAATTTATCATCTGGATAACATTCGTGCATCCTGGGGTAAAGCTTTTAAACCACCAACTATCTATGAATTATATAGAACCTGCTTGATGGGAAAAACTACCTATGAAAGCAACCCTAACCTTATTCCAGAAACCAGCCAGTCATGGGAAGTAGGTTTGGACCAGAGGCTAAACAAAAAGGTAACTATTTCTGTTACCTATTTTCAAAGCAAGATAAAAGACCTTATCTACAGTAAGATTATTTCTTCAACGATTAAGCGAAAGGAGAATGCCGGAGAAGGAAAAATCGCTGGATTTGAGCTCGATACTAAGGTAAATCTTACCGATTCTCTATCTGCCTTTGGAAATTATACTCGGCAAGATACCGAAATGTTAGAAAATCCAGCTGAACCAAGTACCATTGGCAAAAATTTTGTGTTTGTTCCAGAGAAGATGTTTAATCTTGGACTTATCTTTTCTAAAAAAGCTGTAAGCTCCTCATTGCTCTGGCATTGGGTAGATAAGGTTTATCTTAATTCAGACAACTCTGATACCGAGGAAGAGGTCTATGGTGCGTATGATAAAATCAATACGGTGGATGCCAAACTGGGTTATAACCTTAAGGAGAATTTGAACCTGTCTTTAGCAGTGGATAATCTTTTTGATAAGAGATACTATCAGCACTATAAATCCCCAGGTCGAACATTTACTGTGGAGGCGAAGTGGAAATACTAATATCCACGAATGGACACGAATTGAAATGGGATAGCAAAAGGCACAGGAATGGAAGAAAAAGGATTGATAAAGGCTATTTGCTTATCGTTCCTTATTCATACAGGGGTAGCTGGCGCGATTATGCTTTTGGGAGTAGATAAATGGCATAGACAAACACCTCTCTCTACTATCGAGAGTTTCTCTGGTAGAGATTAACCTGCAATCGGCAAGTGAATACTGAACAATCAGCTAATTCGTGTAATGTGACTTGTCAACAAAAATTTAAAAAATTTAGTTGACAAACAATAAGCGATATGCTATGATAGAAAATAGTCAGATAGGTAGAGGAAGTCCTTGTGAGATTCAAGGCACTGCCCCGCAACGGTAATATCATCTAAAAAATGATGAGTCCGGTCGATTACCTATCTTTGAAAGTACTTTCGCGGGAAGGGAATAACTAAAGAAAAACTTATTACCCAATCTTCTTGGCGAAGGTTGGGTTTTTTGTTGGATAAAAAATGGGATTAGATGTTATCTTATGGACAATAGGAACACTTTTTACCCTGGGTATATTCAGCGTGAAAGTCGGTTTTGGACTTGGTTTTGGCAGAATGGGATGGAAGGTTATTGGAATGACACTTGCAGGCTATGTAGCCCTCTTTGTGCTAATAGCGATGTTTTCAGAACACTTGATTAACCTGCTTGAGCCAGTCTTGAGAAAAGGTCCATATCTTCATCTGTTTATAGCCACAGGAATGGTTGTCTGGGGATTTTTTATCCTCAGAAATCCTCACGAATGTAAAACTGAAGGTGAAATGCTTAAGCCTTCGCTTTTGCTTATTATTCCCTGTCCTATTTGCCTTATGGCAATAACCTTTTCCATCTGGGCGGCTTTAAGCGTTATCAAATTGCCGGCTATGCTGGTGGGATTTGGAATGGGGATGACATTTGCCATCTTCTCCTTTCTGCTTCTTATGGTCACACGCAAGAGAAAGTCAGCTATATCTCTTGGTTTGAGTATGATGGGAATTGGTCTTTATTTCATTGCGGCTTTATTTCTTCCGGCAAAGATTGAAGAGGCGCGGGGAATATATAACTCCTTTGTCAATGAGGGGAGTGGGCTGGCTTTAAATAATCAAATTGGTGTCTTTGTTGTTCTTTTGGGAGCTATCTTAACTGGTTTTTGTCAGAAAAGGTAACCGTTCAGGTATAGGTAAAAAGATAGTAATTATTTAGCCACAGATTAACACAGATTAGCACAGATAAAGACAGACTTTTGGGTAAATCAGGATTAGTAATGAGGTGGTATGAGAATAATGTTTCTTTTATCCCAAACCCCGAAATCAAAATCCCGATTTTTATACTTCTATTAATTTAAAAAGCAATTACTTGCGTATATTTAAAAAAATCCGTGTTTTATCTGTGTTCATCAGTGGCTGAACAGTTACCAGAAAAGGAGACTGGATAAATGAATATCCTCGCTGGACTTGAAACATTTCTATATGTTATCTCATCTGCCCTCTTTTACCCGGTAATAGCCGGGCTTGTTCTGCTCACCTTCTGGATAGTTATCTTTTTGGGCGGCTTTTTGCGGGAGTATATTGAAAGAAGGCAAGGACATTATCTTGCTGTCGAAAGGTATAAAACGGTGATATCATCTCCAGCGGTTGACACCAACCTTGACCTTCATCTGGAAAGACTTCTTCAGAAAGCCGAGCTTGACCTTATCAAATCGCTTGACCAGATAAGGTTTGTCATCAGGGTTGGTCCGGCACTTGGGTTGATGGGGACATTAATACCAATGGGCATAGCCCTTTCTGCCCTTGCCCAGGGTGATATGCCAAAGATGGCAGGAAGTATGGTTACTGCCTTTACCACTGTTGTGGTTGGATTGGCGTGTAGTGTTATTGCCTATATCCTATCTTTGATTAAAGAGAAATGGGTAAGGGCAGATATGCGGGAAATGGAATATTTAACGGAGTTAATGCTCCGAAATGCAAAATTGGAGGGAGCTAATGAAATTTTTGAAGAGACACAGACGATTTGAAAAATACGATGAGCCACTTGAAGATCCAATCTCAGGGGTAGCAAATCTGTTTGATGCCAGTGTGGTCTTTATTGTCAGTATGATGATTGCCCTTTTTATGGCTTATAATATGCTCGATTTATTAGACCCAAAATCAGAGGTGACCATCACAAAAAAGACCGCGGATGGAAAAATTGAGGTGATTACCAAAAAGGGCAAAGAGATAAAGGTGCAAAAGGTAACTGATAAACGATTAAGCGGCGAAGGCATAAGACTTGGCACTGCCTATCAGCTTAAGGACGGGAGGGTGATTTATGTGCCGGAGTAAAACAGGTAACTATATTCCCCTTTTTACACTTTAATGATGGAGTTTAGGATGTTTTGCTCGTTGATCAATATAAAGGAAAACGAGCCCAAAAATAATCATCACTATTCCGCCTATAATTACAGCATACATCTTAGTTCTCCTTTTCCAAATAGATAGCAATTAAATAAGTAGCGATAGAAATTGCAATACCTGTTAAAATCAGAGAATAGTGAATCTTTGCACCTTGAAATATTGGTGCAATAACCGATGCAGCAAAGATTATCTTTCCTGTATCAGTAAGGATATCAGCAATTCTTGCCTTTTGATTACTATTTAATTATATCAGAAACTGAATAATTTCACAGATAGATGCAGAGTTTAAATTCAAATATCAAAAATTAAATATCAAAATGACAATGCAAAATTAAAATTTAAAACTCAATGAAACTTCTAACATTTTTGCCCCAAGCATCTTAAAATAAAGGCAAAAAGTAATTTTGCATTTTAATATGTAATTTTAATTTTTGCACTTTGATTTTTGATATAAAATGTAAAGTGCACGAGCGAAGCGAGTGCCTATTTTGTTTCCTGATAATTCCAAAATTGGCATATTACTACGAGATTGTTTAGGTTATGAAGGATGCCAAATGAAAATGCTCTTGGATAAGGGTTTGCAAGTTGCATTCCCGATTTATTTTTCTTGTAATCTGAGTAA